>CAZWDC010000054.1:0-15986 GCA_964633085.1 uncultured Dehalococcoidales bacterium | reverse complement strand
AGGTAACTGACGCTGCCGAAGCTACAGCGACCAGAGACTTCTCAATTGATATAATCGCCCTAACCGAGTTCATCACCGACCCTGTTGGCGACCAATTCTATGGCCATGGCCCCGATATCGTGGGCGCCGATTTCTATCGAGATGAGACAACCATCTATTTCCGGGTCAGGACTGCTGAGCCTGTTGACCCTTCTGAAATCCTGAACATTATGTGGCTGGACCTCGACCTGAATGCCTCGACCGGCTTTGTCTCTGATGACCCTGACGTGGTGCGCACCAATGACATCGGAGCCGATGCTGTGGCTGAGGTCTTACCTGCATGGCTCCTATCTTCTTATGACGCCATGAGGGAAAAGTGGTTCTTACCTGTTCACAGAGCCAGCGACGAGCGGCAGCTTGAAAATGAGCCAGCGCAGGCTTTGTCCGCAGGACTGTGTGGAGTGCTAGGGTTATGGGATCCAGATTGGGAGGAGTTTTACTATGCCGGTGAGTTCTCCGTTTTCACCGACACCAACTATTTCTGGTTTGCCATTCCCCTGGACATGCTTGACGACGACGGTATCATATCTGTGGTTGATCTCATCGCCTCCTTCTACTGGTACGAATACACCGATGTCGCTCCCAATGAAGGCCATGGCATCACTGGTGGGTATACCCTCACCATCAGCAGCACTGAGGGCGGCTTGGTGACTGAACCCGGCGAAGGAGTCTTCCACTATGACGCTGGCACGGTAGTCAAGCTGAAGGTCAAGTCAGATACTGGCCACACATTTGACGAGTGGACCGGCGATGTCGACACCATCTCCCGCGTCCGTGCTGGCTCGACTACAATCACCATGAATGGCAACTATGAAATCACCGCCAACTTTAAAGTTGGAGGGTGCTTCATTGCTACCGCAGCCTATGGTACTGATACAGCAAAAGAGCTAAATATCCTGAGGGAGTTTAGGGACACGGTCCTGCTGCCCAACAGCCTGGGCGCCAAGTTTGTGTCCCTCTATTATAAAACCAGTCCTCCCATAGCCGACTTTATCTCCCAACACGAGGCTATAAGAACGATGGTGAGAGTGGGTTTTGTTGACCCGATTGTGAAAATACTAAATTGGAGCCACGATTTATGGTCGGCGAGGGGCTCATGAGCGTAACAGCACTCCGAGACACCGAGTGAGCGCTAGAGAGAGCAAAGAGAAACGGTGTAAGAGCCGAGGCTTAGCCTCGGCTCTTACTTTATGGCGCTTTACGACTAAAAATAGCATAGTCCCCTGCCACTGCGAGCTCTTTAGTTTTCGTCAGTGCGAGTCCCGACAAGTCGGGGCTCAGAATGACAAAAGGCGAAGGACTCTAAATGACAAGTGGGGAAGAAAAACAGAGTTGACTCCTTGGCCCGTTGATGGCTTGGCAAAATCAAACCATCCCTACCGGGTCGACATCTATGGTCCAGCCCCACGGCAAAGTCAGCTTAGATAGCAGCCGGGTTGACTCAGGGCCACGGAGGAAGAGTTGCCAGCGATACCTGCCCCTAGCTCGGAAGGCAAAGGCAGGCACAGGACCAATTACATTGAAATTAGTAGTGCCCTCTCTTGCCCCTTCCTCCAGAATCAGACGATAAGCCCTCTCCACTTCACGGCGACATAATTGTTCGTTGGTATGACTATAAACCAGGCGAACTAATTGGCTAAAAGGGGGATAGTTATATCGGCGGCGATAATCTATCTCCTTATGATAAAAACCAAGGTAATCATGCTTGGCGGCTGCTTCAATAATGTAGTTATCGGGGGAGTAAGTCTGGATGATAACCCTTCCAGCTTTAACTCCACGCCCCGCCCGGCCAGCCACCTGACATAGAAGCTGAAAGGTGCGCTCAGTGCTCCGGAAATCAGGAAAATTAAGGCCAGTATCGGCATTGATTATCCCGGCCAGGGTCACCTGAGGCAAATCTAATCCTTTGGCTATCATCTGTGTGCCAACAAGCACATCCGCTTTATGGTCACGAAAATTCTTTAATAGTTCCTCGTGAGCATATCTCCTGGTAATCACGTCCCTGTCCCAGCGAAGCAATCTGGCTTCGGGAAAGAAATGCCTTACCTCTTCTTCTACCCTCTGCGTGCCAATGCCCAGAAACCTGAGATTGCGCCGCGAACATTGCGGACAGCTTTGGGGTACTGGAACAGAATAGCGGCAGCGATGACAAATTAGCTCTTTCTCCACGGAATGGTAGGTAAGGGCTATGGAGCAACGGGGGCAGCGAAAGACGAAGCCACAGTTACGACAGCGCACAAAAGTAGCGGTGCCCCGACGATTAAGAAAAAGGATTATCTGCCCGCCCTGCGCTAGAGTTTCTTTCATGGCAGCTAATAAGGAACGGCTAAACAAGCTTGTGTTGCCGGCTTTAAGTTCTTCCCTTAAATCCACTATGCTTACTTCGGGGAGAGGGGAATAACCACGAGGAGTGATTCTTTCCCTGAGTTCTACAAGTTGATATTCGCCCTGCTGTGCCTTATGAAAACTGCCAATGTCAGGCGTAGCACTGCCCAAGATGACAACAGCATCACTGAGCTCAGCCAATTTAATGGCCGCTTCGCGGGCATGATAGCGAGGCGATTTATCTTCTTGCTTGTATGTCCACTCATGTTCTTCATCAATGATGATGAGACCGAGGTCGGGCAACGGGGCAAATAAGGCACTCCTCGGCCCAATGACGACGTCGCAGTTCCCTTCCATTATCCACTGCCATTCGTCGAACTGCTCTCCCGGTGAAAGGCCGCTATGGAGTACTGCCACACGTCCAGGGAAGCGATTAGCAAACCTTTCTACTGTTTGCTGAGTCAAGGCGATTTCCGGGATAAGGCAGATGCCTCGCTTGCCGGCAGCAATAACCTGAGCCAAAGCCCGCAAGTAAATCTCGGTCTTGCCGCTGCCTGTAACTCCAAAAAGGAGGAAAACTGGTGGTCTGCCAGGTTGCTTCTCTTTCTTCATAATGACATCATGGATTGATTCCCAGATAGCTTGTTGAGATGAAGTAAGAACCGGCGGTGGAGAAATTGTGAGGCTGAGGCGAGCCAAGGGGTCACGTCTTATCCTAAGCCTTTCCACTGAGACCAAATAGCGGCTCTCTAGAGCTTTGATAGTGGCCAGAGAGCAATTGAGACGTTTCTTCAATTCGCTGATTGAAATAGGTTGAGTCTGCTCGGTCAGAAATCCTAAGAGTTCGGCCTGTTTATAAGCTCCAGATTTAGCCAGGCGAGCCTTCTCCGCTTCAATTTCTTCTTTGTCGGCTATTAGCTTAATATAAGGGAGTGTTTTGGGCTTTATCCTAGCTTTTCCCCATTCCAGAGTTTTGGTAATTAGCTGACGGTCTAGCAACTGTTCGGTGATTTGTCTGGCTTTTCCTTTGCCAATTGTCTTTTCCAGCTCAGGCAAGCTTATCTTCTTCTTCCTGCCCACGATATGAAGGGCTTGCCTTTGCTCTGGTGTTAATGATGATAAATCTACATGGGAATCTGCTAACTGAAAGTAAGTAATAGCCCGCCTCTCAAATCCCGGAGGCAGCATCAAAGCCAAGGCATCGAAAAGGGGGGCAAAATAGTGTTCGCTTATCCACCGGGCAAGCTCCATTTGTACCGGCGAAAGCAAAGGAAGATCAGCAATGATGCCAATGATTTCCTTGGTTTCTGCAACCGCTGGCTTGTCTGATAATCGGAGCACAATCCCTTGAATGATCCGTGAGCCAAAGGGCACCCAGACTGCTTGCCCAACGCTAATATTGAGCCCTGGGGGTAGGGCATAGCTAAAAGTTGACAGGCTCCCCGGGGAATTGACAGCCACCTCGGCGTAGTTCATTCAGAGGTTGCTTCTTCTTGAGACTGTTCCTCTCGAGGTTCCTCCTGAGGCATGGCTTGCTCTATGGCCCTCTCTCGCCTTTCCTTAAGTCGAGCTTGCTTAACGCTGAGTCTGCGCAGATAATAGAGTTTGGCCCGGCGCACCTGTCCATGCCTGAGTACCTCCACCTTTTCCACAAAAGGGGATTGGTAAGGAAAAGTACGTTCCACTCCAACGCCGTAAGACACCCTCCTCACCGTGAAGCTCCCACCATTAACGCTCTTCCGCATTTTAATCACCACTCCCTGGAAGTGTTGCAATCGCTCTTTATCCCCTTCCTTGGTCTTCAAACTAACCCTGACCGTATCCCCAGGGGAAATTTGAGGAATATTGGGATTTACTTTGGGCTTAATAAGTTCTCTGATATCCATTTCTTCTCCTCATCGCAGAGATTAGCCTTCTTCAAAAGGTCAGGCCGCCGTGTGGCAGTCCGCAGTATCGCTTGACGGCGTCGCCACTGAGCAATCTCACCGTGATTTCCTGAAAGCAAAACTGAGGGTACTGACCACCCCCGATATACCTGAGGTCTCGTATATTGTGGATATTCTAAAAGCCCGTTGCTGTGAGAATCACTGCAGGCAGAATCCTGTGAGCCAAGCACTCCCGGTATAAGCCTAACAACAGCATCCATCACCACCAGAGCCGCTAATTCTCCCCCACTAAGTACATAATCCCCAATACTGATTTCATCGGTAGCTAAATACTCACACACTCTCTCATCTAGACCTTCGTAATGGCCGCAAATCAACATCAGATGAGAGTGCAGGGCTAGTTCCCGAGCCACAGGTTGAGAAAAAAGCCTGCCCTGAGGGCTGAGTAATATGATAGGCATCTCATTTACACCAAGGTGCTGTTTTATCGCCTCGGCTGCCTCGAAGATAGGCTCGGGCTTGAGCACCATGCCAGGTCCACCCCCATAGGGATAGTCATCCACAGTATGATGTTTGTCATGGGTGTAGTCGCGAATATTATGAATTATAATGTCCACCAATCCCTGCTCCCGAGCACGCTTAATGATGCTCTGATTGAGTGGAGAGTCAAACATTTCCGGGAAGAGGCATAAAATATCAATACGCATGCATTTCCTCGACAAGGATAAAAATCTTCAAAGTCACTATTTTACCATACAGATAGCCGCAAAAGAAAGTCACGTGACTTAGCCTCTCAGGAGCAATCTACCCACCGGACTATATTTAGCACCGCTCTGTTGTCAATCCCAAGACGAAAATTTGTTCAAAAAATTGGAAAAAATCGCCAAAAGGTATTGACAAAGAACAGATAAGGTTTATAATAGCATTGTGGGGAAAAGTGGGGAAAAGGGGTAGAAAGGAGCACGCCATGACGAAAGGTGTGGACTCAGAAGCATTGCGTGGAGTTCGCCAGAATTACAGCCACGACTTCGCCAGATTGCGGGTGTTCCTTTTCTGTATGAAATATCCCAAATTGAGGTTCACCACCGAATGTGTGGCAGTGAATCAAGGAACGGATAGAGTTGTGTTGGAGAAAGAGATAGAGCATTTAACTAGCCAAGGAATACTGGGCAAAGGAACTGACGCAGGTATTACCTACTATTATCTAAATAGGACGCAACAGGAATTGACGGAATTAACCGAGGGATTTCTGAGAGATTGGCACTTGCATGAGATTGGAAACAGGAGTTGAGAGGACTTGCCATGTTCTTCGGGGAATATTCATATAAGGTTGATGAAAAGGGGAGAGTGCCTCTGCCGCCAAAATTCCGGCGAGAGCTAAAAGAGGGCGTAATATTGGCCAAGGGGATGGGAGATAAATGCATTGCTATTTACTCAATAGCAGAATGGAAGAGGGTGTCCGACAGTCTGGCTGCTAAGGCAGTAACTCCGGCTAGCTTAAGGAAGTTGAATCGCGCTATCTTCGGCAACGCATTTAGTGCCTCCTTTGATGGGCAAGGAAGGATAACATTGCCATATTCCCTGCGCGAGTACGCTGGGATTGCTGATACAGCGATTGTTGTCGGTGTCAACACTCGTGTTGAACTCTGGAGCGAAGACCAATGGAAGGCTGAGAAAGCATCAGCCGAGGAGCAGGCATCACAGATTATTGAGGGCCTTGGAGCATAGTCAATGAGCGTTGCCATGTCCTTGCCAGTCCACGTGCCTGTTCTGCTTGACGAAGTTATAGCCGGGCTACAGCCTCGCCAAGGAGGTTACTTCATTGATTGTACGGTCGGTCTGGGCGGACATGCGGCAGCCATACTAGACAAAATTTCACCCTCAGGGCGACTTCTGGGCATTGATGCTGACCCTGAAGCCATCAAAATAAGCCAAGATAAACTCAGCGACTGTGGCGAAGCAGTTATCTTGGTTAATGATAACTTTGTTAACCTTGAGGCCATTTGCGAAAGATACCATTTTCATCCAGTTGATGGTATTCTTTTCGACCTCGGTGTTTCATCTCTGCAACTGGATACAGCCGAACGTGGCTTCAGCTTCTACCTCGACGCTCCCTTAAACATGAGGTTCGATCGCGGGCAGGGGCTAACCGCATCAGATATCGTTAACGGCTTCTCCGAGCAAGAGTTGGCTAAGCTCCTAGAAAAATACGGTGAAGAGCGTCACAGCCGACGGATAGCGCGGTATATCGTTCAAAATCGCCCCATCACTACCACCGTGGAGCTGGCCCGCTTGATAGAGCAAGCCTTAGGCGCCCCAACACGTCGGGGCAAAATTCACCCGGCCACAAGAACATTTATGGCCCTTCGCATCGCGGTCAACAACGAACTACAGAATCTGGAGCTGGCTCTCAAACAAACTATTAACCTCCTCCGCCCTGGGGGGAGATTAACAGTCATCAGTTATCATTCGTTGGAAGACCGTATAGTCAAGCAATTCATGCGATACGCAGCCAGTAGCTGCGTATGCCCCCCAGGAACAGTAATGTGTCGCTGTGGGCATGCGCCCACCTTAAAGCTCATTTCACGGAAGGTTATTAAACCTACGTCGTTGGAGATAGAATCCAACCCACGCAGCCGTAGCGCTAGATTAAGGATAGCTGAGCGACTCAACTAGGCGGTATTCTCAACAAAAAGGAGGTGAAAATGGCAAAGAAAATCATTTCAGCTATTGATGTGGGTACGACTAAGATAGCTACTCTTGTGGCGAATGTCAAAGCCGAAGATGACATTGAAGTTTTAGGAGTGGGGGTCGTTCCCTCTCATGGCCTGCATAAAGGCATCGTAGTTAATATGGACGAAGCCAAACAATCCATTGCCGCATCCGTGAAGGAAGCTCAAAGAATCAGCGGCATACGTATAGACTCCGCCTATGTTGGAGTTACCGGTAGACATATAAGTAGTCTAAATAATCGCGGGGTAATAGCCATCCCACGAGAAGACCGATTGGTACGCACTCAAGACCTTAGACGGGTGCTAGCTGCGGCTCGTAATATCGCCGTTGCCGAAGGAAGGAAAGTGCTTCATGCCATTCCTCGATACTACGCCCTGGACGGACAGGAAGGAGTGAAACAGCCAGTAGGCATGCACGGAGCCAGGTTAGATGTAGAAACCCACATCATCACTGCTTCCGTAACTTCCATACAGAACCTAGCCAAATGTGTCCGCAGCGTTGGCGTCGATGTTGATGACCTTATCCTCGAGCCGCTGGCCAGCGGAGAAGCAGTATTGACTCCAGAGGAAAGGGACACGGGTGTTATTATGGCTGACATCGGCGGTGGGACTACGGATATAGCAGTATTCAAGAATGGCAGCATCTATCACACCGCTGTCCTTCCGGTAGCCGGTTACCAGGTAACCAGCGATATCTCTGTAGGTTTGGGCCTGCCCTTTAGTATTGCAGAAAAAATGAAGAGGAGATATGGCAACGTCACTCCTACCTTAGAGCTTGACGCATCGGTCGAAGTTGGTATCGAAAATGGTCATAGCGCTTCTTATAAAGACTTATGCAATATCATCCGGGCTCGCATGGAGGAGTTGCTCCAACTCATATTAATGGAGATGCCCACGAGTGATTATCATACTTTGGCACCTTGTGGTTTAGTGCTCACAGGTGGCACAGCCAATCTGCCGGGGCTCGACGAGTTAGGGCAAGCACTTTTGCGAATTCCGGTACGCAAAGGCCGACCCCTGAACACAGGCATCTATGGCATTTCCGATATCCTTCATGATCCAGCTTACGCAACCACCGTAGGATTAATCTTATGGCCGGTACGAGGCAAAGAGGGCTCGGCTTTACAAGTAAAAAGCGCTGGCATCTGGGGCAACTTTGTACGTGCCTTTAGAAGGCTGTTTCGTGCCTGATTTGTGAAAGGAGGTTAGAATGGCAAAACAAATTTTTACTCCAAGTCCAGCAAAAATCAAAGCTATAGGCATTGGTGGTGGCGGCTGTAATGCCATTACTCGTATGGTTCGGGAAGGGATAAAGGGCGTTGACTTCATAGCTATGAATACAGATGGCCAAGCGCTGGCGCTAGCCGAAGCTCCTACCAGAATCCAACTGGGCGAGAAATTGACCAGGGGGCTCGGCGCTGGTGGCGACCATAAGGTTGGAGCCAAGGCAGCGGAAGAAAGCCGCGGCATAGTCGAAGAGATTGTGCAGGGTGCTGATATGGTGTTCCTTGCCGCTGGTATGGGTGGTGGCACAGGCACAGGTGGCGTCCCTATAGTAGCTGAGGTAGCTAAACAGAGTGGTGCTCTCACCATTGCCGTGGTGACCAAGCCCTTCACCTTCGAGGGGACGCATAGAAGCCAGGTAGCCGAGGAAGGGTTGATTAACCTCTCGAATAAGGTTGATACACTTATCATCATACCTAATGACCGCCTTCTTCAGCTTTGTGATGCCAAGACGAGTATAGACAACGCCTTCAAGCTGGCTGACGATGCCCTTCGTCTGGGGGTTCAAGCTATCTCTGAAGTAGTTACCGTTCCGGGACTCATCAACCTGGATTTCGCTGATATTAAATCGGTAATGAAAGATGCTGGCCCAGCCTGGATGTCTGTGGGTAAAGCCAGCGGGCAAAGTCGCGCCGCTGAAGCGGCTAAGGCAGCTATGGCTAGCCCACTGCTCGACGTGTCCATAAGCGGAGCCACAGGGGTACTATTCAATGTTACGGGTGGCCCGAGTCTTACCCTATTTGAGTGTAATGAGGCTGCCCAGATAATTGGCCAAGCAGTACACCCCGATGCCAACATAATCTTTGGCGTGGTCTTTGACCCCAAGATGGATAGCGAGGTTCGAATCACCGTTATCGCTACTGGCTTCGCTAAGGCACCCCTCGGGGGAGTACGCAGCGCGGAGGAGCTTCGTCGCTTGATAAGAGGCGGCAGCGATGCCCTCGATGTGCCTTCTTTCCTGCGGCGTGCTTCCCGTCTTCCTGTTTCCCGCCTAGAGAGCAATACTCCAACTGCTGCACCAGTTAGGCCAGAGCCGACCAAAATCTCTCGACAGTAAACCTAAACCTCATTTAGGGGGAAGGGGTAGCTCACGCTACCCTTTTCCCCGGCGATACTGGATATCGGGTCAATTTGAAATGAGTTATGAAATTTGTGTAAATCGTTATGATATAATTTCGTACAGGAAGGAATGATGGCTATACTAATTAAGCCGACCGAAACTTGGCGTATAAGTCCGACTTATTCAATATCTCAAGCTGCAAAAATAGCGGGCACTCACCCAATCAATATCCGTAGGTGGCTATACGGTGTTGAATATAGCTGTGGCAAGATGAAGCCTGTTTTTGGTAAAAGAGAGGAGGCGGCAGTATTATCTTTTATTGAGTTGGCAGAGATTATAGTTGTTGTTCGTTTTCGCCAAAAACCCGTGAAGTTAGAAGAGCTAAGGAGAGCCTATTCTTATGCCAAGGACCAACTTGGCATAGAATATCCATTTGCCCATGTTAAATTAAAAACAGAGGGTCGAAATGTTTTGGCCGTCTATCAAGAAGACCATCCCGACGCTAGCTTATTAGCACTCAATAAGAGCGGTCAATTTACTCTACCCCAACAGGTAATTAATGCATTAGAGCTATTCGATTATGAGGAGGGATTTGCGGCTAGGTGGTATCCTGCTGGCAAGAATGTGCCTATTATTGTTGACCCGCGTTATAGTGCTGGAAGACCATCTATCCCAGAAAGACGCTTACCTATTAGCCTACTGTATAAGCGATGGAAAGCTGGGGAGAACATCAGCTACCTAGCATCAGATTACGCATTGCCGAAAGATGTGGTCGAGGAAGCATTACGCCATGCGGAGCATTATGTAATTTGATTCCCTATTTCGATGAAAATATGGGAAGCAGCATTCCCGCTGCGTTGAAGACATTGGGATTAAAGGTAATCCCTGGCGTTAAGAAAAGATACGGTGGTGGACAAGATGACATTTCTTATTTGAAGAGGGCTGGGCAAAAAAGGTGGCTTGCCATAAGTGCAAACAAGCATATGTTAGATGTTAAAGAGGAAAGAAATGCAATCATTTCGGAGAAAGTTGGTATAGTGTTTATTACCGAGGGGCAAATGCACCGTCCCGAATTAATGCTATTGTTATTGAAAAAATGGGGTTGGCTTGAAGTAATTGATAGAGAGGAACAGAGACCATTTGCCTTTTACCTATATCCTTCTGGAAAGATACGGAAGATAGAATTGTCTTAAACCGAATTTCAAATTGACCCGCTGCCGAATCTGGGCAAAAGTTGCATTATTTTTAAAATTGTGCCATAATAAGTAATGCCTTTAAATCAGTCCAGTGAGGCTGGTAAGGGGAAATATGGTTAAGCATACCGCAATAGAAGCATCAATTAAGACCTCTTGCCAGTTTGAAGGCAGGGGGTTTTTTGGTGCCTGAAAAGATTCTCCTGACCTCCAGAGAGATAGAGCGGGTATTATCTCGCATTGCCCACGAGATTGTCGAGAGGAATAAGGGAGCGGAGGATGTTGTGCTCGTAGGCATGCGAACGAGGGGAGTGCCTTTAGCCAGCCGCATAGCCCAAATAATCGAAGGCTTCGAAGGAATCGCCATTCCTGTGGGTACTCTGGACATCGGCCTTTATCGCGATGACATTTCCCCTTCAGAATTAAAGCCTGGGAAACAGAGCCACACTAATATCCCCACCAGTATCACCGATAAGCGAGTAATCCTGGTTGATGATGTTCTCTATACTGGACGGAGCATTCGCGCTGCCATGGATGCCTTGATGGACTTAGGACGTCCCAGTTGTATCCAATTAGCCGTGCTTATTGACCGTGGCCATCGAGAGCTTCCCATTCGGGCCGATTATGTCGGTAAAAATATACCAAGCTCACGAGACGAAGAAATACAGGTCAAGCTGGAGGAGGTTGATGGTGTAGACAAGGTGGTAATCGCGAGTCTGACCAACGAGCAGTTAGTGAAAGGAATTTGAAGGGGGGAGACATTGTGAGTCTAGCCAGTAGAAGTCTGGTAACTATAGACGATTTATCCAACGGGGAAATCGAAGCGCTGTTTTCTCTGGCAGATGAGATGGCGAACTCGCCAAATGAGCAGTCCGGGCTATGCCAGGGAAAAATTATGGCTAGCTTGTTTTTTGAGCCAAGTACCAGGACACGATTGTCCTTCGAGACTGCTATGCTGAGACTGGGAGGCCGTGTCATAAGCGCTGTTGACATCGGCGCCACTTCGTTAGCCAAAGGCGAAAGCATCGCTGATATGGCAAAGGTGGTCGGGAGCTATGTCGATATAATCGTTATCAGGCATCCCTGGGAAGGAGCAGCCAAAGTAGTTGCTGACTACGCGGGCATTCCCGTGGTAAATGCCGGTGACGGGGGCCATGAACATCCCACTCAAACCTTATGCGACCTCTACACTATTAGAAAAGAAAGAAAGACCATTAAGGGGCTCAGAATTGCTCTGTGGGGGGACTTGAAACACGGGCGCACAGTGCATTCCTTGATTTATGCCTTGGCTAGATTTGGTGCCACTATTCTTTTCTGCCCTGGCCCAGGGCTGGAGATGCCGGAGCATGCCCTCAGGAGGCTAAGCACAGAATATACAGGGGAGCTGAAAAGATGTCGGAATCTGAACCAAGAACTGGAAAGGAAGCTCTTCCCCATTGATGCCGTATACCTGACTCCCAGTAGCCCTCACCAACTGGCCATGCTGCCTGACATAAGCATCCAAGTGGAATTGAAGGCAGGAGTTGATGCCCTTTATGTCACCAGGCTGCAAAAGGAACGACAAGCGGCTACGGTCAGGGAACAGGAGTTGAAGAAGGGCTACCCCATGGTAGATAAAAAGCTTCTTAAAGGAAAGGCGTTTAAGAAAACACTTGTTATGCATCCACTACCTCGTGTTGATGAATTGACCTATGAGATGGATACTGACCCCAGGAGCATGTATTTCAAGCAAGCTGCTTACGGCTTGCCCGTCAGAATGGCGCTCTTAGCCCTATTATTGGGCGCTGAGGAAGTTTCGATTCCTGAAGAAAAGGACTCCTTTGTTCGGAAGGTAGATTATCCCGTTTATAGGCGAGATTCCGGGGTCAGGTGTCTTAACACAAACTGCGTCTCAAACCAGGAAACAGAAGTAAGGTACATAAAGCCTGAGTTCAAAATAGTTAGTCGCCAGCCTTTAATATTGCGGTGCGTCTATTGCGACCATGAGCTTCATCCTCCATATGTTGCCAGTTCGGAGTGGCATCAAAGGAAACTGGAAAACAAGAAATATCACAGCGCTGATAGCCACTTTGCCCGGAAGATTAAACCCGAGAATCTGATTATTTTTGCTTCGGGAAAGGAAGCTCAGGCTCAGCAATTCAAGCCCAGCAGCTATATCAAGAGATGAAGAGGCAATCTATTTCTTTAGTTATTCATGGTGGGCATATAGTTGACCCCAGCCAGGGCCTAGACCAGATTGGCGACTTGCTTATTGCTGATGGCAAGATTGTACAGATAGGAGGCGCTGTCACTCTGGGCCGAGGTCCTGAGCATTGCGAAGGGGAAGTGGAGAATCTCGATGCCTCGGGACTGGTCGTCTGCCCCGGCTTTATGGACCTCCACTGCCACCTCCGAGAGCCCGGCTTCGAGGATAAGGAAACCATCGCCACAGGCACAAAAGCCGCTGCTATAGGTGGTTTTGCCACTGTCTGTTGCATGGCAAATACCGAACCTCCTTTAGATGACCCGGCTGCTGTAGATTGGCTGAAGCGAAAAGCCAGCCAAGATGGCTTGGTTGCTGTTCTTCCCATAGGCTGTATCACCAACGGTAGACAAGGTGAGGAATTAACTGATATGGCCGCACTGGCTGAAGCTGGGGTCGTTGCCTTCAGCGACGATGGCAATCCCGTGACAAGCTCACAGCTTATGCGTCATGCCCTGAAGTGTAGCCGAGATCTGGGCTTGCCAATCGTTGACCATTGTGAGGATAAGGCACTGAGCAACAATGGAATCGTAAACGAAGGTCAGATGTCCGCCAAGTTGGGACTGAAAGGAATTCCCGCAGCCGCTGAAGAGGTTATGGTAGCCCGTGACTTAATTCTGGCCAAGTTGACCAAAGCCAGACTTCATATTGCTCATGTCAGCACCAAAGGCTCTGTAGAGCTTATTCGCCGGGCTAAGGATGATGGGATTTCAGTAACTGCTGAGGTCACACCCCACCACCTGACGTTGACCGAAGAGAGAGTCATGGGCAAAACTTCAAACAAACCCTATGATACCAATGCCAAAGTCAACCCACCCCTGCGCACTAAAGATGACATCCAAGCCTTAATTAAGGGACTTAAAGACGGCGTAATCGACGCTATCGCCACTGACCACGCACCACATACCCTGACAGATAAAAATTGTCCGCTAGAGCTAGCTGCTTTTGGCATCAGTGGCTTGGAAACCGCTTTGGGCTGCCTCATGAGCCTGGTGCACCAAGGACAAATAAGCCTTACTGAGCTAATCTCTAAGCTAACTTATGAGCCAGCAAAAGTCATTGGTCGAAATGGTGAACTGGGCACCTTGAAGGCAGGTGTCCCGGCCAATATCACCATACTTGACCCTGACCGAGAATGGATAGTAAATAGCCGCAATTTCGCCTCCAAAGGCAAAAACACTCCTTACGATGGCTATAGATTTAAGGGCAAGGTAATGGCAACGATAGCCAACGGCAGGATAGTCTACATAGACGACTCGCTAAGAAGCCGTTTTGGACCCCTTCGTTATCATTGCCAGCCTGTTTCTTGTCATTCTGAGCCCACTTCCTGTCATTCTGAGCGAAGCGAAGAATCTCGTGGCTAAGAAAGCGATTTTAGTTCTGGAAGATGGCTCGGCTTACGAAGGCGAGGCCTTCGGCGCCAGGAGTACTACCTACGGTGAGGTTGTTTTCGATACCAGCATGGCCGGCTACCAAGAAATGCTTACTGACCCTTCGTTTGCTGGTCAGATTCTGGTTCCTACTTACCCTTTGATTGGCAACTATGGCATCAACGAATTCGATTTTGAATCCAAGCAAATTCAGGTCAGGGGTTTAGCTGTTCGAGAGTATTGCCCCCAACCTAGCCATTGGCAAAGCACCCGAACTTTGCACGAGTTCTTGCTGGCTTATGACATTCCTGGCATCAGCGGCATAGATACCCGCGCCTTAACCCGCCGTCTGAGGTCAAGTGGCGTGATGATGGGCATTCTCAGTTCGGAAATGACAGTTGAGGAAGCGTTAGAAGAGCTAAAAACCGTACCTAGATATGATTCCGTTAATTTTGTTCACCAGGTTAGCACCAAGAAGGCATACGAGTGGCAATCCCATGCGCTTGCCATTACGACCTTGCCTTCTCCGTCATTGCGAGTCCCGATACAATCGGGACGAAGCAATCTCAACATTGTAGTCATGGATTTAGGCTTGAAATACAACATACTGCGCATCCTGAGCCGACTCGGTTGCCAAGTAACTGCTATCCCATGCACTGCGTCAGCCAGAGATGTGCTAGCTTTAAACCCTGACGGCATCGTCCTTTCACCAGGTCCTGGCAACCCCGACCTCCTTGACGACATCACGGACACAGTAAGAGAGCTTACCGGCAAGAAGCCGATAATGGGCATCTGCCTGGGACATCAGCTTATAGGCAAAGCCTTGGGAGCCAAGACATTTAAGCTCAAATTTGGGCATCGCGGTGGCAATCACCCTGTCCGGGACTTAGCTACTGGCAGGGTCTACATCACCGCCCAGAACCATGGCTACGCCCTAGACGCCGATACCTTGAAAGGAGGACTCGAAGTTAGCCACATAAACCTGAACGACGGCACGGTGGAGGGGCTCAGCCACCGGGACTTACCCATCCTGTCCATCCAATACCACTCCGAAGCCTCCCCCGGCCCCCTGGACAATATGTACCTATTTGAGCAATTTCTGGAGATGGTGAGGAGCTAGAACAATGTCCAAGCTATCTAAGGTTTTAGTGATTGGCTCGGGGCCGATAATCATCGGGCAGGCGGCGGAGTTTGATTATTCCGGGACTCAAGCCTGCCGGGCTCTACGAGAAGAGGGCGTGACCACGGTCCTGGTGAACTCGAACCCAGCCACAATTATGACTGATGAGGGTATTGCCGACATCGTCTATATCGAGCCGCTCACCGTGGAAGTCATAGCTCGCATAATTGAAAGAGAGCGCCCCGATGGGTTATTGCCCACCCTCGGTGGGCAAACAGGGCTCAACCTGGCGGTGGAGCTAGCCGATGCCGGCATACTCGACAAGTATAATGTGCGCTCTCTGGGCACACCTATAGAAACGATAAAGAAGGCTGAGGAAAGGTCTTTATTCAAGCAGCTTCTTCTGGATATCGGCGAGCCTGTGCCCGCCAGCAAAACCGTGAAATCAGTGAGGGAAGCTCTAGAACTGACGAAATCCATCGGCTTGCCTCTTATCGTCCGCCCTTCTTACACTTTAGGTGGCACTGGCGGCGGCATCGCCCATACTATTGAAGAGCTTGAGCAGATTGTGACCAATGGACTCGATTCCAGCATGAGCCATGAAGTTCTGATCGAGCAATGCGTTTTAGGTTGGAAGGAAATTGAATTTGAAGTCATGCGAGACGCTGCCGACAACTGTATCGCCGTCTGCATTATGGAGAACATTGACCCCATGGGCGTGCATACTGGAGATAG
>CAZWDC010000053.1:0-3550 GCA_964633085.1 uncultured Dehalococcoidales bacterium | reverse complement strand
CCAGTTTTCTTCATAGAATAGCTCCTTACTTAGCACCCCATGAAAGATTCGCTTCGCTCTTTTTCACGGGGACCCCGGAAATGCCCGTAATAAACCCGGGGCCCCCTGAAAAACTTCGTTTTTCAGGGGTAATTTACTCAGCAAACACCGCACCAGTGCTCGCTGAGCTTACTTTATCACTATATCTTTTAAGATAACCAGTTTTAATTCTAGGTTCAAAGGTAGGCAACGAAGCCAGCCGTTGTTTTAGCTCTTTTCGGCTTAATTCTAATTCCAACTTATGCTTGGGGATATCTATTTTAATAATATCACCATCCTGCAAGGCCGCTATCGGACCTTTCTCCGCCGCCTCAGGAGAGACATGACCAATGGCTGCTCCTCGCGTGCCTCCCGAAAAGCGTCCGTCTGTAATAAGAGCCACCTCTCTGTCCATGCCCATACCGCTGAGGAGAGAAGTAGCTGCTAACATCTCCCGCATTCCCGGACCTCCCTTGGGGCCTTCATAGCGAATGACGATTACCTCACCTGACTTAAATTCGCCTTTCCTTATCGCCGTTGTAGCCTCCTCCTCACTATTGAAAACTCTTGCTGGACCCCGATGAACTAACATCTCGGGAGCTACGGCAGCACTTTTCACAACACTGCCCTCAGGCGCCAAATTGCCGAATAATATGCTAATGCCACCAGTTGGAGCATAGGGTTGTGTCAGAGGGCGGATTACCTCTCTATTTTTAACTTCGGCCCATGCAATCACTTCTCCTAAGGGTTTGCCCAAAATGGTTTTGGCATCAAGCTTGAGCAATCCCGATAGCTCGCGCATTATGGCAGGAATGCCACCAGCTAAGTCCAAATCCTCAATATGATAATCGCTAGCCGGGCTTATTTTGCAGATATTAGGAACGGAGTCGCTAATCTCGTTTATCAGAGACAATGGGAAATCTATCCCAGCTTCACGTGCTATGGCGGTAAGATGCAACACGGAGTTTGTGCTGCCGCCCAAAGCCATGTCCACGGCAAAGGCATTGTGAAGGGAATCGCTGGTGATAACGTCTTTAGGTCGGATATCCTTCGCTAACGCTGCCAGGACTTGCTGTCCGGCTTTATATGCTAGTTGGATACGCCTTGCTTCCACTGCGGGAATCGTGCCGTTACCAGACAAGGCCATCCCTAAGGCCTCGGTAAGACAATTCATGGTATTAGCGGTGAACATCCCAGCACAGCTCCCACAACCAGGACAGGCGACCATCTCCAGTTCCTGCAACTCAGCTTCAGTCATCTTGTCTCTAGCCACCTCGCCAACAGCTTGAAAGACTGTAATAAGGTCAACGGAACAGGCAGCGTTTCTCTGGACAAATTTTCCCGCTAGCATGGGACCACCACTCACAAAGACAGTTGGTAAATTAAGCCTGACTGCAGCCATCAACATCCCGGGCACAACCTTGTCGCAATTAGGGATGAATACCAGGGCGTCGAAGGCATGAGCTTGAGCCAAGATTTCCACCGAGTCGGCAATGAGTTCTCGGCTGGGCAAGCTATATCTCATCCCCGGATGGTTCATAGCGATACCATCGCAAACAGCTATAGTATTGACCTCAAAAGGCACCCCACCTTGGCTGCGAATCCCTTCCTTCACCGCCTTGGCTATGGTTCGTAGATGAATATGCCCGGGAACAATCTCACTAAAGCTATTGATTACCCCAATAAACGGCTTATTCCAGTCCTCTGAAGAGCAACCGACAGACCGCAGCAGCGACCTGTGAGGCGCCCGCTCGATTCCCTTCTTTATCATGTCGCTGCGCATTTAACTTACGCCCTCAAATGAATTATGTTGCCTAACATAGCATAATACCCGACTAGCGTCAATACGATGTCTTTTTGAAACTTGAAAAGAGGCCATCTTCTTTTCTTCCCCCTACACCCTCCCCACCGAGAGGCAAACCATTTGCTTATAGGGGCGAGGCTCATCCCCACCAGTTTTGAGCATTCGCATTTTGTGCTTTGATGTTGTTTAGCATTTGGAAATCACGATTTAGTATGTCCCGGAAAACAGAGAGGCTCACCAACAGGAATGGAGCAAAACAGTCCCGCCGATGAGCCTCCCTATGGTCGTTTCGGTCTTAGCCCAGACCATTGATCAGTTCCAAGACAGTTAAAAGGCCACTGCTTTTCTCATAGGAAGTCTGGGTTACCGTGCCCGTAGTGCCATCAAGAGTGTAGGTGCCCCGCAAAGCGGCTACACCACCGAAAAAGTACTTATTCATCTCGTCAGCACGTGGGAAGCCTTCAACAGTAGGCAAATCTCCATCGTTGTCAGCCTGGTAGGCCGTCACCGCTGTCTGTACCATTTGCAACTCCATGGCTGCCGCCTGGTCAGAGTCGCCGCTTATAAACTCGGTGATTTGAGGAATCGCTGCTGACGCCATAGATACCAGACTGACAGATAGCACCAGGAGCCCGACCAGCAGCTGACTCACCAACTCAACCATCATCCCAATCTCGATGTAGCCCTTCACTCCATGGCAAAACTGCCGGCCAACTTTGCTTATACACCCTTTCATTCTTTTTCACCCCCTTTCTCTGCTTTAGTCTGTTTAACTCTGCTCTAGTTTTAGCCTCAGATTTGTCTTGGCTTCCCCAGGAATCCCTCACCCCAGATCTTTGTAGTTGACTGATTTACCGGGACCGGGTGCCCAATAAACTGGGCAACTATATTTTCAAACATCCCAGTTCCAGCCAGACCAAATAATGATTTTCCAGTTTCATTTGAATGGCGGCCTTGACGACGGACTTCGGTATTGTTACAATAGAAAACGGCTAAGGGATTTCCTTCCCGGGGTTCCTTTAGCTGTGCCTCCATATCCTTCACTGGTGCTGGAGGCACTTGATTTTTAAGCTTGATAATCTGTGTCTTCATATCCTAGCCTCCTAAGTACATTCCTTGCCTTATTTATCTTGCACTGTTCATTGGTCTCCTCCTTCCATAATAATTGACTGATGATAGTTGACTGAGGGTTAGGTTAGAGTGCCGAGGGTTAGCCTAGATTTGCCGAGGGGGTAGGTCACAGTTACTAAAAGTTAGCTTAAAGTTGCCTTAAGGTTACTGAAAGTTAGCTTCAAGTTACTGAGGGTTAGCTTAGAGTCAGACAATCCTCCCTAGAGGCTTCATTTCAGAGTGATAGCCACCTCTTCCCTCTTACGCCTAGCCATCACGCAGCTGTCCCTTTTACGATCACTTTTGGTTTCAGGCTCCTTCCCCCTTTGCTCTAGCCTTAGCCTCAGATTTGCCTTAACTATCCTTGAAAGCTCTCACCTCCAATCTTTGCAATTACCTGATTTATCAGGCTTGCCCACTACATTTTCAAACACCCGCTTGGCCTTTTAGATTTAACTCCTGTAACTTATTGTATAGTGCAATCGCTTTGCCGTCAATCGCCCATTAGTAAGAGTAAATAAGTACCATTTAATCCCCTCCCTCAGCAGAAAATCTTAATATCTAAGTACTAAATCTCTTCGGCTTTGTTCAGGACAGGCCTAAACAAATTCTAAATTT
>CAZWDC010000052.1:0-13554 GCA_964633085.1 uncultured Dehalococcoidales bacterium | reverse complement strand
GTGTAGTTACCCAAGTATTTCCGAACTCGATATTGGGTGGTTGCCTCTTTTCCTGCTTCCACTATGGCCATCCTTCGTCTACTATGGGGGTCTCGACCGATAGGTGCCTCGATTATCCCTTGCTCCGGGGATAGCCTTCCTTTAACGAGGACCAGATATCCTTTGGTCACAGCATGGCTTTTGAACTGCGCTACTAAATATTCCCGGGCAAAGTCATTTTTGGCAATGACTATGAGTCCTGAGGTGTCTTTATCCAGT
Source organism: uncultured Dehalococcoidales bacterium (assembly GCA_964633085.1). Classification (GTDB taxonomy): domain Bacteria; phylum Chloroflexota; class Dehalococcoidia; order GIF9; family AB-539-J10; genus RBG-13-51-36. The sequence continues at coordinate 13,296 of CAZWDC010000052.1, read as the reverse complement.
CTATGAACTATGCCCGGACGCATCAGCTCATTGCTCTTGGCCAAGCTGGGGCAATAAGCTAAGACAGCATTAACTAAAGTATGATTGGGATGCCCCGGGGCAGGGTGAACCGTCAACCCCGCCGGTTTATCTATGACCAATATATCTTCATCTTCATAAATTATGATTAAAGGGATGGGCTCAGCTGAAGGATGGACAGGTAAGGGAGGAAGCTCAACTGTTATCCTATCAACCTTGTTCAATTTCTGGCTGGCCTTTGCCTTTCGCCCGTTGACCAGAACGCAGCCCTGCTCAATCAGTTTCTGCGCATAAGCGCGCGAGAATTGTGGCAGAACCTGGGTTAAATACTTATCAAGGCGGATGTCAGACACAGGTGATTTGAATTGCAATGTCTTAATTCTGGGGCCTATGGTTGCGTTCATATTCTTTTCTAAACACCCCCGACTTACAAAAGGAATAAATGAGAACAAAGACACCCACCGTTATAGCTGCGTCAGCGATGTTGAAAGCCGGCCAATGGAAACTGCCCCATAAACGAAAGTCAATGAAGTCAATGACATAACCAAAACGGAGACGGTCTATTAGATTGCCTACGGCACCACCCCAAATCAAACCGATGGATACCATGCTCAAAGTAGTAACTTGAGATAAGTAACGAAGAAACAGCAAGATAATGAGTAAACTAGCTATGCCAACAATGATGAGGAGAAAAGTTTGGTTGGCCAGCAAACCAAAGGCGGAACCCGTATTCTTAACATAGGTCAAACTTAAGCGGCCGATTATGGGGAGTGATTCCCCAAGCTCCAAGTAAGTTCTGACCCATAGTTTGCTCAGTTGGTCAAGGGCAACCACCAGAGCAGCAACAATCAGAAATAAGCTTAGTTTTCTTCTCTGCTTGTCTGGAGAAACCCTTGATTTATCTTCACCCACAAAACTCGCTATCTTGCCAGTCACCAATTTACTTGGAGACCCATTATCTGGCACCTTTTATATCCTTTGCTCGGCTTGCCTTACACTTCAGACATAAGCTTGCTTGTGGTATAGCTTCAAGGCGAGCTTGCTCTATAGGTTGACCACAGGAATCACACAATCCGTAAGTGCCAGCTTCATATTTTTGTAAGGCATGCTCGACTTCATTAAGAGACTCCCCCAGCCTTTTTTCCAAAGCCAGTCTTTTCTCTAGTTCAGAGGCTTCATCAGCTCCCTCTTCCCTTTTACCAAACGGACTCCCCTCCTTTCTCTCTGCCGATGGTTGACCCAGAGCCCTCAACTGCTCTATCTTTTCTAGCAGCTCTGCTTTTTCCTTCTTCAATCTCTCATAAAGCTCAGCAAACTCTGCCACCTCTTGTCCTCCTTATCTCGACTTCGTCGGGACAGCCATCCTATATCAAAACTCCACACGGATTGTGTGAGACCTATAGTTCCGCTATACTCCGATTCCATCGGAGCTGGGCTTGCTAAAAACTTTTCTTATATCAGGATGTAAGGAGTCCCCCAGTTCCCTCACGGATTCGTATCTTATTCTGTTGAGTTCCCTCTGTTTTTCGGCAAATTCAGTTCTGGAGTAAAGTTTCTCAGGATGCAAGTAGATATCATCTACATACCTTATCGCCCTGGGCACTTTGAAGCCTGTGGGAGAATCTACCCAATCTTCTAAACCTCCCCTTAGTAGAGAATCGAGTATGGCCATGGTAAATTCTAACCTTATATCTTTGTAACGTTCCCCTTCCCCTATGCCTCCAGTATTTAACAAGTAGTAATTTAGGTGGGGGATACCTTTTATTATCTCATAAAATATATTAGCATGCTTAGCCCTGTCTCCAGCGACAAAGGGGTCGTAGAAAAACTCGCTTCTAATTGCCCCAGCCCGTGTTGGGTCACCAGCCGAGGATTCCATTGCCTGCCCCAGAACCATCAAGGCTGCTGCCTGCTCCCGGGTTAGCTTGGATACTGCCGGAATCAGTGGCCCCCTGGTGATAAGAATCAGATTGTCAATCCTATCCACATCGATATAAGGACTGGCATGCATAAAATCTCTTCTTAATACCACTGCTCTGCCATTGGATGTTCTCTCAAAATTGTAGAAGTCAAAATCCCCGTCTTCGGTTACGTAAACATTCTCACAGACGGTTTCCGGTTTCAATAGTCCATAATATATTTCGATTTGCTCTCCGGGGTTCACACCTTCTGTTTTTACAAATATTCCCCCGGCTTCAAAGCCATAGAAGGAACCTTCAGGCATGAGAGTCCCCCCATCGTCCTGGATAAGCCAAGATTTCTCTTTCCCCTTTCTGGCCAGGATTCTACAGGTGGTAGTCGTTTTCCCATTAGCACTTAAGGCTACGAGCAACGCCCGCGACGTCCGATAATCCCCATGTGCTGATTGCAGATAATCCTCCCTACAGCCAGTATGTAAGAAGATGCCTCCTCTTCTCGTCTTAGCTACCCAATCCTCAGCAGCGAAAACTCCCTTCTTGAATTCACCTATGTAGTTACCATTCCTGATTATCTTGACAAACCTTCCATCATCCAGCATAGCCAATCTGATAGTGATATCTTTCTCAGGGAGCGGCTTTGAATGATTAGTTTCAAAAGCTTCGTCAGCGAAGAACAAGATTTGGTAGGTTGGCTCTTTCACTTCCCCCTTTGGGGGTATAAAAAGGTTCTTGCCTCCGTAGGCAACATGAGCAAACCGCTCAGGAACAATTAACCTGACCGTGGTGTTGCTACTTTCATTGCCCACAATTCTGTCTACGGAAATCAATCTTTCCTTGCCCAAAGCCTTCTCACACTGAGCTAACAGCTTTAGTTCATCCTCGCCAAAGGGATGGTCAACACTGTTTTTGGTGAACATTGCTGACCTAGAAGTAGGCTCACTTTGGGCGACAAAATTTCCATAAATCGTTTTCTTGACCCCTGGCTCTTTTGCCACAAGCTTTCTCAGTTCCTCGTCAGAGGGGTTGTGAGTTAACCGATTCTCTGCCCGCGCCTTTTGCCAGATTCTGTTGGCAGTTATGACGAATTGTTCTAGCTCAAACGCTACCATCATACTCCTTGTGAGAAATGCGATTTCGCGTCTACAATTTCCCGGAACTAGGTGCTATCCCGACGAGGTCGGGATGGCTTAGACCTCACGGAACTCACCTTCCACCGTGCCTTCGTCTCCCCCTTCAGGTCCCTGTCCACCAGGTGGCGGCTGCCCTGGTTGCTGGTAGACTGACGCTCCAACCTTCTGTATAGCGTCCGATAGCTCTTGCGCAGTCTTCCGAATGGCGCTCATATCCTTACCCTGAAGAGCTGACTTCACAGCCGCTATCTTGCTCTCTATTTCTTTATTTATATTGTCAGGTATTTTACCTTTGTAGTCGCGGAGAGTCTTCTCTGCAGTGTAAGCCAAACTGTCAGCAGAGTTGCGCAGCTCTACTTCCTCCTTACGTCTAGCATCCTCAGCAGCATATTGCTCAGCCTCTCTCCTCATCCTCTCTACTTCTTCTTTGCTTAGCCCGCTCGAGGCAGTGATAGTGATTTTTTGTTCTTTCCCTGTGCCTTTATCCCGAGCACTAACATTAAGGATGCCGTTAGCATCTATATCGAAAGTTACCTCAATTTGAGGCACCCCTCGTGGCGCCGGCAAGATTCCATCGAGTACGAAGCGCCCCAATGTTCGGTTATCAGCAGCCATAGGGCGCTCGCCCTGCAGAACATGTATCTCCACGCTTGGTTGATTGTCGCTGGCGGTGCTGAAAATCTGGCTCTTAGAAGTAGGTATAGTGGTGTTGCGGGGAATAAGTGGCGTAGCTACTCCCCCCAGTGTCTCTATTCCTAGAGTGAGGGGGGTGACATCGAGAAGAAGGATTTCTCCGACTTCACCCTTAAGCACCCCAGCTTGAATGGCCGCTCCCATAGCGACGACCTCATCGGGATTGATTCCCTTCGATGGCTCCTTGCCAAAAAACTGTCTCACCTTTTCTTGAACCAAGGGCATTCTAGTTTGACCACCAACAAGGAGGACTTCGTTTATCTGACCAGGAGTCAGCCCGGCGTCCTTCAGTGCCTGGCGACAAGGCTCAAGAGTTTGCTCTACCAAATCCATGACCAGTTGTTCTAGTTTAGAGCGAGTCAATTTGATATTAAGGTGTTTTGGTCCTGAGGCATCAGCAGTAATAAACGGCAGGTTTATCTCAGTCTGTTGCACTGTGGAAAGTTCAATTTTCGCCCGTTCTGCTGCCTCTTTAAGACGCTGCATTGCCATGCGGTCATTCCGTAAATCAATTCCCTGATCCCGTTTGAATTCATTACACAGCCATTCAATAATACGCTGGTCAAAGTCATCACCACCCAGATGAGTATTGCCACTAGTGGACTTAACATGAAAGGTCCCTTCCCCTATCTCCAGAATGGAGATATCGAAGGTGCCTCCACCAAGGTCGTATACTGCAATTATTCCTTCTTTTTTCTTATCTGCGCCATAGGCTAGAGCAGCAGCAGTGGGCTCATTAATAATACGAAGGACATTTAATCCAGCGATTGCACCAGCATCCTTGGTTGCCTGACGTTGGCTGTCATTGAAATAGGCTGGCACTGTAATCACTGCTTCTGTCACCTTGTCCCCAAGGTAAGCTTCGGCATCGGCTTTCAGTTTTTGTAGTATCATTGCCGATATTTCCGCAGGGGAGTATTCCTTTCCACCCATGATTACCCTGACTTCATTATTAGGACCACGAGTTGTCTTGTAAGATACACGCTTTGCGTCCTCTTCTACAGGCAATTCTCTTCCTGGCGGTTCTCCCCATTTTCTTCCCATGAAGCGCTTGATGCTGTAAATGGTGTTCTCGGGGTTAACGATAGCCTGACGTTTAGCCACTTGTCCTACCAGACGCTCCCCATTCTTGCTTATGGCCACCACAGAAGGATATAAGTTAGAGCCTTCAGCACTGGGGATAAGTTTGGGCTTCCCGCCTTCCATAACAGCGATTTCACTCAAAGTTGTTCCTAGATCAATACCTACTGCCTTAGGCATATTATCCCTCCTGTGTAGTTTCCTCTCGAGTCTTATCTTCCTTTTTACCTTTGCCTACCATAACCATACTGGGACGAAGCAACTTGTTCTTAAATTTATAGCCCTTGCGGATTTCCTCTATGACTACACCCTCCTCCCCCTCCATCTGACCCACTGCCTCGTGAAGGTAGGGATCGAAGTACTCTCCCTTGGCTCTAATTTCAGCCAGCCCTTGCGCTTCTAAAATAGTTTTAATCTTATTATAGATAAGTTTTATGCCTTCAGTCCAATTCTGCTTGTCAAGCTCATTCGGTAGAGCAGCAAGCGCTATCTCAAAATCGTCCAAGATAGGCAGCAAGTCCAAAATAAGCATCCTGTTAGCAAACTCCACTATCTCTGATTTCTCCAGCTCAGCGCGTTTCATGTAATTCTCGAGGTCCGCCTGGCTTCTTTTCCAATTGGCCAAATATTTTTCGGCTTTTTCTTTTTCCTCAGCTAGAGCTTGCTGTCCCGACTTCGTCAGGATATCCTCAGCCTGCTCAATTCCTGCTTCAACTACTTCGTCACCCTCAGCCAACATTAGACCTCCTCTAAATGTATTCAGCCACCGAGTTGCTCAGCAATGTTGAGAGGCAGTTAAGCGAAGAGATAGCCTTGGCGTAGTCCATCCGTTTGGGGCCGATCACTCCCACAATACCACTGGCCTTATCAGGTACTCCATACCGGCTAGCTACAAAGCTCAAGTCCTGCAATGCTGGCTCCGGGTTTTCTTCGCCAATGACTACCTTTATCCCTCCCTTGTTAAGCTCGGGGCAAAATATGTTTCTCAGCCACTCCTCTCCTTCCAACACTTCTAAAATCTTAAGCACTCTAGGGCTGTTGCTAAACTCCGGTTGACTCAGCAACAAACGTAGCCCCTCCAGATAAGGCTCACCATATTCCACCTGATCTTCAGCAGCTACTATTCTTGCCAAACATTCGGCTACCTGCTTTTCCTCAGGAGAGAGTTCCGATTTGTCAGCCAAAATTTCGCTGCTGGTCATCCCGGCGTAAATAGAAGTAAGTTTGTTAGCTAACCTTGTTAGCTCATCCTGGCTAACCTTTCTACCAAAAGATAAGACCTGCCGTCTAATTTTTGCTTCATACAAAACCACGATCAGCAAAGCCATGAAATCCTGCAAAGCTACCAAATCGAGATGTTTGAAGCGACAGCGAACCGCTTTGGGAGTGGTTATTACTACCAGGTTGTGAACAAGGCGCGCCAAAAACACCGCCATCGTCCTTAGCCATTGCTCAAACTCTTCCTTTGCTTCCTGAGATATCTGATGAATCAAATACTGCTCAACTGGGGGAAGTTCAATTTCCTCCCCTATCAATTCTACATAGTAGCGGTAAGCCTTATCAGTAGGTACGCTTCCCGCCGAACGGTGAGGATGGATAACATATCCTTCTCGTTCCAGGTATGCTGTATCATTGCGGACGGTAGCCGGGCTTACCTTCAAACCATATTTTTTCACTATAGCACTGGAAGCTACTGGTACTGCTCCAGTAATATAATCCTCAACTATTATCCTGAGAACAGTTTCTCTCCTCTCTCTTACAGCCATTTAGCACTCTCCCCTTTCAATTGCTAAACAGAATAATTTAGCACTGTAAACACGTTCTGTCAAATGGTATAGTTAGGACTTGCTTTGATGGGTCTTCTTATTGACCGAGAATGAAATATCAAGTACTATTATAACACAAATTTGAAAACCACAAAGGCGTTTTCCTTGACACAACGTGATAGCAAAGCAACTCAAATCCTAAGACTGGAAGCAGAGAGACAAGCAAGCACCATAAATCTTATTGCCTCTGAAAACCACGCCAGCCGAGCAGTGCTTGAAGCCCAGAGCTCAGTGCTAAATGACAAATATGCTGAAGGGTACCCCGGGCATCGCTATTATGGTGGTTGTGTCCACATAGACGAAATTGAAAATTTGGCTACTGAAAGGGCTAAAAAACTATTTAAAGCCGAGCATGCCAATGTCCAACCTCATAGTGGTAGTCAAGCCAATATGGCAGCCTATTCAGTCCTATTGGAACACGGGGACACTGTTATGGGCATGAGTCTCAGCCACGGCGGGCATCTAACCCATGGCTCTGAGGTCAATTTCTCCGGGAAATGGTATAACTTTGTCCCTTACGGAGTCGACCCTAAAACCGAAATGCTCAACTACGACGAAATTGAAAGGTCGGCTCTGAAGCATAAACCTAAACTAATTATAGCCGGGGCAAGTAGTTACTCTCGTATCATTGACTTTGAGAGGCTTCGCTACATAGCTGACAAGGTGGGCGCCAAGCTATTGGTTGACATGGCTCACATAGCGGGGATAATAGCCGCTGGACTTCATCCCTCTCCGGTGTCCTATGCTCAAGTTACTACTGCCACGACACAAAAGACCTTGCGGGGACCGAGAGGCGGGTTCATTTTATGCGATAAAGAGCTGGCTTCGGCTATTGATGCGGCAGTTTTCCCCGGAATGCAGGGGGGCCCTTTCATGCACATTATCGCTGCCAAAGCCGTGTGCTTCTCTGAAGCTATGCAACCTGAGTTCGTTGATTACCAGAAATCCGTGCTTGAGAACGCCCGCGTTTTGGCTTCTGAACTCCAGAGATATGGGATGCGTATTGTTTCCGGGGGCACAGATAACCACATTGTCCTCGTTGACCTTTCCTCTCAGGGGATAAGTGGCAGGGATGCCGAGGAAGCCTTAGAGGCCGCAGGTATCTCGGTGAATAGAAATACCATTCCTTTTGACTCCAAGCCACCACTGATTACCAGTGGTATCAGGCTGGGCACCCCAGCGGTGACCACCAGGGGCTTCGGCGTAGAGGAGATGAAGCGCATTGCTTCTCTCATTGCTAAAGTGCTTTCTTCTGCGGGGGATAAGCGGACCCAAGAACGAGTCCGCCAACAAGTACGAGAGATGTGCCAGCATTTCCCCATCCCCGGACTGGCTTGACACATCTCTTCCCGTTTAATCTTTCTACTTGCTTTGGCAAGGGGCATAAGAAGAGCATGTTTGCCTTTTTTGTTTTTGGCTCTCGTCAAGAACATTGGACTGTAATAAGGTTAAGTCTAAGAGCTAGATAATGTCCGGGTTGAAAATAATCGACATAGTAAAGAGGTCTTTCAATCTTCTCAAAAAAGACCCTGCCCTTATAGCACTTTTTATTCTGCCTGCAATGTTTCCGATCGAAAGAATAATTGCCAATTATCTAATGCTTTTCATCATATCATCTATGTTAGGACGTTCAGAAATCCCTTTTGTACCTTCTTCAATGCCTCCTATTCCTTTCCAAGTTATCTATCTTACCGTGGGCTTCTTGCTAGGTGTATGGGCCTCGGCTACAGCTATTCTTAAGGTAACGGAACTTGAGAAAGGAAGTAAACTGGGCTTAAAAGAAGCCCTATTTGGAGGACTCAAGAGAATCCCTAAGCTCCTGGTGCGAGCTATCGTAGGCTTGGCTTTATACAGCGTAATGAGGTCCGGCATGGCGATAGCAATCAGCCAGTGCATGTTTCTAGCAATGGGATCCCCGGCTGAGGCCGCAGTATCTTCGAACGCCGCCGTGGTTTTTCTCATAGTGGTGGCGCTCTCCATGCTTGTAGCCGGGCTTTACGTTGCGGTAAGGCTGCGCCTTTCAGCGCCGGCCTGCGTTATGGAAAATAATTTTGGGTTAACAACAAGCTGGAAACTAGTAAAAGGGAATTGGTGGAAGATTTTCGCAATCTTCTTACTAATCTTTGGGACGATGTCAGCACTTATCAGCCAGATACCGATAATAGGAGTATACCTTTCTAGCATGATAGTGGAGCCACTCGCCATCACAGCCGCCACTCTTATCTATTTCCGACTGAGAGAAGCAAAACCGAGTGGAGAAGAGGGAGGGGGAATTCACTAGGTTTCACCCTCACCTAACCTCTCCCTTCAAGGGAGAGGAATTTCAACGAAATTATGCGGTTGACTGTAGTTTCTTTGGTTAGTTTTGAATCAACCTTCCCTGAAATGAGACACGATTTCATGCTATAATTAAGTCAGCATCTGTACAACCAAAAGGTAATGCTAGACGAATTAAAAGTATTCAGCGGCACGGCTCACCCAGCTTTAGCCAGGGCTGTGTGCGATTACCTGGACATACCCCTAGGAGAAGCTGAAGTCTTTGAGTTTAGCAATGAGAACATTTTTGTGCGCATCCTCGAAAATGTCCGGGAACGGGACGTTTTCATCATTCAGCCCATTTGCTCTCCGGTTAACAAAAGCCTGGTCGAGCTACTTATCATGCTTGACGCCTTCAGGCGAGCTTCAGCAGGGCGAATTACCGCTGTCGTTCCCTATTATGGCTATAGCCGCACTGATAAGAAAGATCAACCCCGGGTTCCCATCACCGCTCGATTGGTTGCCGACCTGATTACCACCGCTGGGGCTAACAGGTTGCTCACTGTGGACCTCCACGCCCCTCAAATCCAAGGATTCTTTACCATACCTGTGGACGAACTCACCGCTCGGCCTATGTTGACTCGGTATTTCAAGGAAAAAGCTTTAAAGAATCTAGTGGTGGTGGCTACTGACATTGGTATTTCGAAGGTAGCCCGCGATATGGCTGCCAAACTCGGAGTCCCCTTGGCTATCATGGAAAAGAGGCGCCTGGGAAATGTCGATGCCAGTGAAACCCTCAACGTTATTGGCGAGGTTGAGGGAATGCGCGCCGTCACGATTGATGATGAAATTGATACCGCTGGGTCTCTGGTCGGGGTGGTGGACGCTTTACTAAAGCGTGGCGTTAGGGAAGTTTATGCTTGCTGCACTCACCCCGTTTTCTCTGGTCCCGCTATTCAGAGGATAGCCGCCAGTCCGGTGAAAGAGGTCGTCGTTACCGATACCATACCTGTCAATGCCGATAAAAAACTGGACAAGATTACCGTCCTGTCTATAGCTTCGCTTATTGGCGAAGCCATTCATCGGATTCACACCGGCTTATCAGTGGGCGCCATGTTTGAGGGATAGTAGAGTAGTCAGTAATCAGTAGTCAGCAGTTAGCTGAAAACTAAGGGGTGGTAGGCGAACATGCTTAAGTGGCTTAGCAATCTTATTGATTCCAACGAGAGAGAGTTGAAGCGGCTTCAGCCCCTAGTTGACCACATAAACTCGCTGGAGCCTGACTTTGAGAAGCTCACCGATGCTGAACTGCAAGCCAAAACTGATGAATTTAAGGCGCGGCTAGCCAATGGCGAAAGCCTGGACGAGCTTCTGCCCGAGGCTTACGCTGCTGTCAGAGAAGCCGCCAAGCGAACCATAAAGCAGCGACATTTTGATGTCCAGTTAATAGGAGGAATCGTCCTGCACCAGGGCAAGATAGCTGAGATGAAAACTGGTGAGGGTAAAACCCTGGTCGCTACCTTACCTCTCTACCTCAATGCCTTGGCCGGACAAGGCTGCCACTTAGTCACTGTTAATGACTACTTAGCCAAGCGGGACTGCCACTGGATGGGCCCTGTTTACTACGCCCTGGGGGTAAGCGTAGCCTGCATTAATGCCCAACAGGCAACCGACCAGCCGGCTCCTTCCTACATCTATGACCCCAGCTATGAGACAGAAGACAAAAAGTGGAACTCCCTCCGCCCTATTACACGCCGCCAGGCTTACGAAGCAGATATAACTTATGGCACCAATAACGAGTTCGGCTTCGATTACCTCAGAGATAATATGGTCTGGGATTTGTCGCAATGTGTCCAGCGTTCCTTGAACTATGCCATCGTTGATGAGGTGGATAACATCCTTATTGACGAAGCCCGCACACCGCTTATTATCAGCGGTGCTGCCGAGGAAGCAACCAAAAGGTATTACATCTTCGCCCAGCTAGTTTCTCGCCTTAACAAAGACGAAGACTATGCTATTGACGAGCGTACGCGCACTGTCAGCCTTACCGAGATTGGCATGAACAAGATGGAGAAAATGCTAAAGCGAGAAGGTTTACTCAAAGCGCCTGACCTTTACGACCCCTCTAATTACCTGCTCACTCAGCATCTCGAAAGCGCCCTTAAGGCTCATGCCTTGTTCAAGAGAGACAAAGACTATGTGGTTAAGGATGGACAGGTCATCATCGTGGATGAGTTCACTGGCAGATTGATGTTCGGCAGGAGATACTCTGAGGGATTACATCAAGCCATCGAAGCCAAAGAGAGGGTGAAGATTCAGCGAGAAACAGTTACCCTGGCTACTATCACGTTTCAGAACTACTTCCGTATGTATCCAAAACTAGCAGGCATGACCGGCACCGCAGTCACCGAAGCTGAGGAATTCCACAAGATTTATAACTTGGAAGTGGTGGTTATCCCGACCAACAAGCCCTTGATTCGCACAGAATATCCTGACCAGATTTACAAAGACGAGAAGACCAAGTTTGCTGCTGTGGTCAAAGAAATCAAGCAATTATATGAGCAGAAAAGGCCTGTCCTTATTGGCACAACCTCTATTGAAAAATCGGAGTATCTATCTGACCTCCTGAACAGAAATGGCATACCCCATCAGGTGTTAAACGCCAAGCATCATGAGAAAGAGGCGGCTATAATTGCTCAAGCCGGGCGTCTGGGAGCGATAACTGTAGCCACAAACATGGCCGGGCGGGGTGTGGATATCATACTGGGTGGCAATCCTGAGGGGCGTGACGAAGCCGAATGGCAGGAGGAGCATAACAAGGTGGTGGAGCTGGGCGGGCTGCACATTATCGGTACCGAACACCACGAAGCTCGACGCATTGACAATCAGCTTCGAGGAAGGGCGGGAAGGCAGGGAGACCCCGGTAGTTCTCGTTTTTACGCTTCGCTGGAGGATGAGGTTGTTCGCCGCTTTGGCGGCGACCGCGTTAAGGGAATTATGCAATGGGCGGGTATGGATGAAAATACCCCCATTGAGCATCCCTTCGCTACCAAAGCTATCACCAATGCCCAAGTCCAGACCGAGGGTTATCACTTCAATATTCGTAAACATCTTGTGGAATATGACGATGTTATCAACAAGCACCGCGAGGTGATTTACGCCGAGAGGAGGAAAATCTTAAGCGGCGCTGACCTCAAGGCCAATATACTGTCTATGGTCAAAGACGAAATACAGAACATTGTCGCCAGGCGATTCACCAGTCCTCACCTAACCTCTCCCTTGAAGGGAGAAGAAGAAGGTGAGGGTGGACTAGCAAAATCTAACCTGTCTGAGTTACTTGAGGATGTATCAACCATCTTCCCTCTGCCTCCGCAGCTCCGAAGCGACGGGCTGTCTGAGCTCAGTGCCCAGCAGATTGAGGAAAAACTGACTGATTACGCTATCGAGCTTTACAACCAGCGGGAGCAAGAGCTGGGCCCTGAGAATATGCGAATAGCCGAGAGGCTGGTGATGTTGCGAGTTATTGACCGGTTGTGGATGGAGCACCTTACTGAAATGGAGCATTTGCGTCAGGGCATAGGCCTGCGGGCTGTCGGTCAGGAACAGCCTCTGGTAGTGTACAAGAGGGAAGGTCATACCTCTTTTGAAGCCCTCTTGGCTGGCATTCAGCATGATGTTGCCCACACTATTTACCACGTCGGTATTGCCAAGGAAGCTTCACAAAGGAGAGAAGGTGCAGCAAAGAAGGAAGCGGTCCCGGTGGGCAAGAAAGTTGGGCGTAACGACCCCTGCCCATGCGGCTCAGGCAAGAAATACAAACACTGCTGTGGCAAATAACGGGAGTCCAAAAATTCCCCTCTTAAGATAAGAGGGGTTAGGTCCCGACTTTGTCGAGGATGCTCGATGAAATCGGCAGGAGTTATGAAAGAGAAACGTTTGTATCGAAGGAGGTGAGGCGAAATGCCAATTTATGAGTATAAAGCAAAAAACGGTGCTCACTGTAAGCTCTGTAAAGGAAAATTTGAGGTCAGGCAAGGCATAAATGATGCCCCCCTTACCAGATGCCCCGAATGCGGCGCCGAAATAAGGAGGCTCTTTTCCCGCCCATTCCTGAGCCGAAAAGAATCCTTCAATCATGAAGGCCCTATGAACTATATGGAGGATGAGGAGGACAAGGGCGACGAATTAGGGCTGGACGAAGACCTCGACGAAAACGAAGTCTGGGAGTGAGCGCACCTCGCAAGAAATACGAATATCGTTACGGGATGTGAGAAATGGAAATGATATTGCGTGTCACCACATCTGACAAGTGCGGAGAGCCTATGAAAGCGGGACAAAAGATTGTTATTATAGAGCTAAGCACTGTCGCTAGAG
>CAZWDC010000051.1:0-13813 GCA_964633085.1 uncultured Dehalococcoidales bacterium | reverse complement strand
ATTATGGGGATTTCCTTATCTATAATAGGGAGGGTGACACTCTTGCCTATGAGCTTCTTGTAGCGCTTATCCTGGGGATTTACCGCCACAGCCGTGTCGCCCAAGAAAGTCTCTGGCCGGGTAGTAGCTACAGTGACGAAGCCCTTACCTTGCGCTAGGGGATAGCGGATATAATAAAGATGTCCGATAATATCTTTGTGCTCTACTTCGAGGTCGGAGAGAGCGGTCTGGCAGCGAGGACACCAGTTTATCATTCGCTCTCCACGGTAGATCAGTCCCTTGTTGTACAATCGGATGAAAGCAGTGCGGACGGCTTTGCTTGGACCCTCATCTAGGGTGAATTTCTCCCTGGTCCAATCGCAGGAAGCTCCTAACAATTGATGCTGGCGCCGGATATCATCCCGGCTCTTATTAGCCCACTGCCAGATTAGCTTGGTGAATTCCTCTCTTCCTATCTCTTCTTTAGTTTGCCCTTGTCTAGCCAGTTGCCGCTCCACAATTACTTGCGTGGCGATGCCAGCGTGGTCGGTTCCTGGTAGCCATAAGGTAGGCTCGCTTTTCATCCTGTGCCACCTGACTATAATATCCTCCAGCGTCGCAGTCAGGGCGTGCCCTAGGTGAAGTTCACCGGTGACATTAGTAGGCGGCATGATAATGACGAAAGGTTTCTTACTCGGGTCTATTTTCGGAGTAAAGTAGCCTTGCTTGAGCCAGAAATCATACCATTTCTTTTCTATCTGGCCTGGCTCATAGGCTTTAGGAATCTCGGACATTAACTCTAAACCTTATCTTAGCTATCGGTTGTCAGCTGAAAAACTCTTGATATCTGAACAAATTCAAAATTCCAAATTGAAAGCTTGATTGGTCATCGGGATTTTGGCTTTGGAAGGAGCTCTGCTACTTTGTCCAGAACCCTGTCCGCTACATCCCGTTTGGGCAGGAGGGGCAGGCTCTCAATCTTGCCTTTTTGGTCAATTATGGTCACCTGATTAGTGTCGGTGCCAAATCCACTATCGGTAGCGGTGATATCATTAGCCACGATAAGGTCAAGTCCCTTTTGCTTGAGCTTCTCCCTAGCATTTTCCACCAGATTGCTGCTTTCAGCGGCGAAGCCTACTTTAATGAACTTTCCCTTAACAGTGCCTAAAATGTCCGGAGTGCATTCCAGTTCTAAGATTAATCCTGCCTTTCCTTTCTTAATCTTATCTTCAGCTGCCTTTATTGGACGATAGTCAGCTACGGCGGCGGCCATGATCAGAACATCCGCTTTGGGAGCTACATTTTCTACCGCTTGATACATTTGCTGAGCAGTGTTGACCTTAATCACGTCAACACCTGCGGGCTCAGCTAAGGAAGTAGGTGCTGTGATAAGTGTTACTTTAGCTCCCCGGTCACGCGCTACCTCAGCCAGAGCATAGCCCATCTTCCCCGAGGAACGGTTGCTGATGTAGCGAACTGGGTCGATAGGCTCTTGGGTGCCACCGGCCGTAACCACGATATGTTTACCAGCCAGGTCTCCACCTCTCCCTAGAATCTGCCTGATGCTGCCTATAATAACATTGACATCGGCGAGTCGCCCTAAGCCTTCCTTACCCGAAGCTAACCAGCCTGTAGCTGGTCCAATAATCACAAAGCCACGAGCTTTGAGCTTAGACAAATTATCCTGGGTGACCAGATTAGTATACATATTGGTTTCCATAGCTGG
The DNA here is from genome assembly GCA_964633085.1 of uncultured Dehalococcoidales bacterium. Taxonomy (GTDB): domain Bacteria; phylum Chloroflexota; class Dehalococcoidia; order GIF9; family AB-539-J10; genus RBG-13-51-36. The sequence goes on along the minus strand of CAZWDC010000051.1, from coordinate 12,108 downwards.
GGCAAGGAGCACCGGCGCCCTGGTAGCTAGAACCGTGCAGCACAGTATATCGTCAGCGATGCCAGTAGCCAGCTTGGCAATAATATTAGCAGTAGTCGGGGCAATGACTACGATATCAGCGGCTTGGGCCAGGGAGACATGCTCAATACTGAATTCAGAGGCTAAATCAAACATTTCAGTGACCACGGGTCTACCAGTAATGGCTCGGAAGGTAACAGGTGATATGAATTGGAGAGCTTCTTTGGTCATAATCACATTCACCTTGGCCTCAGCTTGAGTCAACTGGCTGGCAATTTCTGCTGCTTTGTAGGCAGCAATGCTCCCTGTTACCCCCAAAACTATGGTTTTATCTCTAAGCATCATTGCTCCTTGTTCATTTCATAAATAAGACGCAATCCAATTAAAGTTAAGTCGGGATTTACCACGTCTATGCTTGGTATTTCTTCGGCTAACAAATGCGCCTGGCCACCAGTGGCGACCACCTTTGCCTTTCTGCCCAATTCTCGTTCTATCCGCTGAAGTATGCCTTCGATAAGTCCAATATAACCAAATATTATACCTGATTGCATAGCCGAGACAGTGTTTTTGCCGATGACCTGCTCCGGGCGGCTTAGTCTAATTCGAGGGAGCGCAGCAGTACGAGTGTATAAGGCTTCGGTAGCTATCAGAATCCCCGGGGCAATGGCTCCCCCAAGATAATCCCCCTCTTGGGAAACAACGTCGAAGGTAGTGGCAGTACCTAGGTCAATAATTATCACCGGCTTTCCGTAGAGGTGTTGGGCTGCTACAGCATTGACCACGCGGTCAGGGCCTACCTCGCGAGGATTATCCAGGCGAATACGCATGCCTGTCTTAACACCAGCTTCGACCACCAAAGGTTTGGTATCTAAATATTTCTTGCACAGTTCCACAAACGTAGGCAGCAATGGTGGCACAACACTACATAATACTACTCCAATAACCTTGGAAGGCGAGATTTTGTTCCGTTCCATAAGGTTGAGCAATACTCCGCCGTACTCGTCTGAAGTGCGGTGAATGCCGGTAGCCAAGCTCCAATTGGCTTTCAGCTTGTCGCCATCAAATATACCCAGCTTAATGTTGGTGTTCCCAATATCAATTGCTAATAACATAGGTGCTTAGTTTTATCTTTGTCCTTCGGGCATTATGGATTGAGTATAGCACTACTAGCTAATCCGTGCCACTATTGAGCCCCAGGTTAAAAAGACGAATCTCAGCTAGAAGTATGCTTTTTGCCTCCCCCTCCTTGCAGGTCTTGTAACTTCTTAACCATCGCCCGCCAGTGCGTACCCGGCCAGTAGATACGATGGCAGGCAGGACACTCTGTATATTGAGTTTGGGTTTCAAGAACGTGAGGAGGAACCAGATTTTGGACCTCTTCTTTGCCGCGCGGTAGTAGTGCTTGATTACATTCCAGGCAAAGTGAGAAAGGTTTTAAATGATAATCTAACTTCAAAGTTTTCACTACTTGCTGCACCTGAAGTTTAGGGTCATCTTGCTTAATGTGTATAGCCCTGAGTATGCCACTTGTGACCAAGCGTCTTTTCATAAATTGGGCATCTTTAGTCAAAACGACCCTATCCTCACTAAGGGCTCTTTGAATCATTTGTCTATCGTCTTTTTGCTTGAGCAGCAGAGTGTCATAGCCCATCAGCCTGAGCCATCGAGCCAGTTTGCCCACATTGTTATCGGCAATGAATTTGATCTCCATAGCTGGTTCAAATAAAGACAATTGATTTAGCTGGATGGCTTAGAGGTATCCTCGACGACGCATGTAGAAAAATATACTCCCGCTCACAATCGCCATGAGGACAAGTATGATACCTAATGTCAAGAAGCTGCCAGAGTTCACGCTACCAGGTAGCGCGATATTCATACCGTAAATTCCAGCTATCAAAGTCGGCGGTGCCATAAGCCCCATTACGATAGTCAATATCCGCATTATCTCCTGAATTCGATGTGAGGTTAACCAATTGCTGGTGTCAGAAAGCCCGTCTATCACCTCCTTACAATCCTCCAGCCCATCCCAGATTTTGCGAATATGGTCAGCGATATCACCAAAATAGACTTCTTGGTCCTCCTTGAAGAAAGGATATTCTTCCTTCTCAAGAGTCTCAATTACCGCAATCTGCGGGTGAACGACGCGACGGAAGGAGATAAGGTCTCGGCGAATCAGGGAAATCTCGTGGACGGTCTCCGGGACAGGCTTGGTGAGGATAATATCCTCGATATCATCGATGTTTTGGGTAACTTTATCTAGTATAGGGAAGCAAGAGTCAACCAATCTATCGAGGAGATGATAGAGAAGAAATCCTGAGCTTCGCCCTAGGTAACGTTCGCGTTTTGCATTGTCACCCTCACATTCTTGGAAAAATTTGACTAGAGGCTTGAGGTCACCAGAGCAATGAACGGTCACAACGTAATTCTCACCAATGAAGATGTCCAATTCGCTGGGCTTGGTTATACGATTCTCTTTATCGAATACCGGAAAGTGCAGCACCATAAACAGATAATCTTTATACTCATCAATTTTGGGACGCTGTATGCGGCTGAGGATATCATCCAGGTCAAGAGGATGAAAGTGAAAATGCTCAGCCAGAAACCTAACCTCATGCGGAGTGGGCTTTTCAATATAGTACCAGGTCAACTTGCCTTGAGTAATTGAGCGGATATTCCCCTCTTTTTGTTCCACAGATGGCATATTATTCCTTAAACAACAAACTTCATCTATTTTAGCATCAATTTTGTAAATGGAGGTAGCTATTGCTGCTTAATCTCGTAAACCGTTCATATCAAATCTCCATGATTCATATTGTTATTGACAGAAGATGGATTTTCCCATATCCTTTTTGGTTGCAAAACTCTGCAAGGAGGTAAAAATGCCAGTCAGTATGATTGTCTGCTGCAAGCAGGTACCTGACCCTGAAGCTCCGCCATCGGCGTTCAAGGTGGTAAACAACAAGATGACCTTGCCGCCGGACATAAAACCAGTAATCGGGCAATATGAGGAATTTGCCCTGGAAGCTGCTCTCAAAATAAAGGATGCGGCAGGTGGCAAGATTACTGTGATTGCATTGGGTAATAACTTCGTTCGAGATGTAATCAAAAAGGCACTAGCTGTAGGGGCTGATGAGCTTGTCCTACTTGAGGACGGGGCTTTTGAAGATGGAGATAGCTGGGCAACTGCTAATGCCTTAGCTATGGCAATAAGGAAAATAGGAACATATGACATTATTTTCTGCGGCAGGCAATCCTCTGATTGGGATACTGGTCAAGTCGGCCTCGGCATTGCTGAACTCTTGGGAATCCCGGCGGTAACTTTAGCTCGTAAGGTGCAAGTTACTGATGGGAAAGCGAAGGTTGAGCGAGTTATACCTGACGGCTATCAGGTTGTTGAGGTTGCGTTCCCTGTTTTGATTACGGTAACCAGCGAGTTGGGGGCGCTTCGTTATGCTGCCTTAAAGGGTATTATGGCTGCAGCAAAGAAACAACCTATCGTATGGAAACCAGCTGATATTGGACTTGAGCCCTCGCAAGTTGGCGCTGCTGGAAGGCGTAGTAAGTTAGAGAAACTCCTCCAGCCAGTCAAGGAAGCTAAATGTGAAATAATCGGTGGAGAGACGCCCGCAGAAGCCGCTGCTAATCTCGCTGTAAGGCTTAAGGAAGCCAAATTACTTTAAAGTTAAGGAGGAGATAATGGCTGAATACAAAGGTATTTTGGTTTTTGGTGAGCTAGCAGACGGGAAGTTAGCCTCCATTACCACTGAGTTGCTAGGATGTGGTAGGAAGCTTGCCGACGAGTTAAAGGAAGGCTTATCTTGCCTGCTGGCCAGCGATGCAGTTGGCGAGCTTTCCCAAGAAGCAATTGCCTTCGGGGCAGACAAAGTCTATGTGGTTGAACACCCTTTGCTCAAAGAATATCAAGCAGATTCCTATATGCAAGTCGCGGAAAAATTGGTCAAAGAGGTTTCACCTTGGGCGATACTTATGGGGCAGACGTCTATGGGTCGGGATTTGGCTCCTCGCCTTGCCTTCAGACTGGGTACCAGCCTGACAACAGATTGTCTCAATCTGAGCATAGACCCGACGGCAAAGTTGCTGGTGCAAACGAAGCCTGTCTACGGGGGCAATGCTCAAGCGGTATTCATCAGCAAGCTTATGCCCCAGATGGTTACTGTTAGGTCCAAGGCCATGTCACCTTTGGAGAGTGATGGTTCAAGGAAGGGGGAGGTGATACCTGCTAAGGTTGACATAGATACGTCGAAAGTAAGGACGAGGATATTAGAAACTGTTAAAGAAGGGGCGGTCGGCATTAAGCTTGAGGATGCCCGTGTCATTGTCTGTGGAGGTCGGGGGGTGGGGGGTCCTGAGCCTTTCCGCACTACTTTGAAGGAGCTAGCCGACTTGCTGCATGGTGCGGTAGGCGCCTCGCGTCCACCTGCTGATAATGGCTGGGTGCCAGAGGCGCTACATATTGGCCTCACCGGGAAGATTGTTGCGCCTGATATTTATATAGCTGTAGCTGTTTCAGGCGCCAGTCAGCACATAGCGGGATGTTCAGGTTCCAAGCATATCATAGCCATCAATAAGGACCCTGAAGCCAATATATTCCGGGAAGCGGAATTCGGAGTGGTGGGTAAATACGAAGAAGTGGTGCCAGCTTTTACTAAGAAACTAAAGGAGATATTGGCTGGCTAAGCAGACTAAAGGCTTTCAGTCGTTGTTAGCTGTCCTACTTCTTCTTCTCAGCAATGATTTTCTGACTGAGATGGGCTGGCACTTCCTCGTAGTGGTCGAATTCCATAACAAAGCTGCCACGACCCTGCGTCAGCGACCTTAAATCTGTGGCGTAGCGGAGCAACTCGGCATAGGGTGCTTGTGCCTCAATTACACTAATACCATTGCCAGGATTTATTCCCAGCACCCGTCCCCGTTTGGTATTGAGGTCACTGGTAATATCGCCAGTATATGCCTCAGGTACAGTTATCTTGAGATTCATTATAGGCTCAAGCAGTATTGGCTGCCCCTGAGCCAATCCCTTTTTTAACGCCTGCGCACCGGCGATTTTGAATGCGATATCTGAAGAATCCACTGGATGGAAGCTACCATCGTAAAGGGTCGCTTTTACATCAACCACAGGATATCCGGCCAAGACTCCTTCTTGCTTGGCTTCATTGACCCCTTTCTCCACAGAAGGAATATAGTTCTGTGGTATTGCGCCCCCGAAAATATTCTCAACAAACTCGAATCCCCCGCCTCTGGGCAAAGGTTCCAGCTCTAGAAAGACATGCCCATATTGGCCATGCCCTCCAGTCTGCTTTTTGTGTTTATACTCTGCCTTGGTTGACACGGTGATAGTTTCTTTGTAAGGAATCTTGGGCAGGTCTAATTTCACCTCTACCCCAAACTTGCGACGCATCCTTTCCTTGGCTATCTCTAAGTGGCTGTCACCGATTCCCGAAATAATAAACTCGTTAGTGTCGGGTTCACGGCGTATTTGGAGAGAAGGGTCCTCCTCACAAATCCTGGGCAAAACAGTGCTCATCTTATCTAAATCGGTCTTCGTCAGGGGCTGGATTGCCATGCCGAAGCTTGCCTTGGGGAATTCAATGCCGGGGAATATCACAGGATGCTCGCGAGCACAGAGGGTGTCCCCGGTGGTGGTTGAATTCAACCTGGCTACTGCTCCGATATCCCCAGTAGCGACTTGTGGTACTGGCTGTTGATTCTTGCCCAGCATAGCAAATAGTTGGCCAATCCGTTCCATGCTACCCTTGTTGGCGTTCCAAGCTTGAGAGTTACTGGAAATAACGCCTGAGTAAACCCGAAAGTAGCTGAGCTTGCCTACATAGGGATCGGCAGTGGTCTTGAAAACAAGGCTGGAAAAAGGCGCTTCTGGGCTGGGTTTGATCTCTTCTTGCTCACCCGTAGCCACATTCTTGGCGACAATGGCACCTTTTTCCTCCGGCGAAGGCAGGTAATGGCAAATACTGTCAAGGAGTTGCTGGGTGCCGATACCTTGTAAGGCGGAGCCAACAAAAACAGGCACTAGCTTGCCAGCAATGGTAGATTTTCTTATAGCAGCAAGAATCTCCTCATTACTTATCGCCTCACCCCCCAGATACTTGTTAATGAGCTCGTCATCAATTTCCACGGCCGCCTCTACTAGCTTCTCACGGCTGGCTTCTGCTTGTTCCCGTAGTGTTGGAGGTATTTCTGATTCTTGCGCGGCTGTGCCAATATAAGCTTTCATAGTCACCAAATCTATAATGCCTTGAAAATCTTTTTGTGAACCTATGGGAAATTGAAGGGGCAAACATTTTGATGACAATTTAGCCTGGATCCCTGCCAAAGTGGAGAAGAAATTAGCATTGTCACGATCCATCTTGTTGACAAATATTAACCGAGGCAGCTTTGCTTTTTCGGTATCGTTCCACATCTGTTCCGTGCCCACCTCCACACCCGAAGCAGCGCATATTACAATTATGGCTCCCTCAGTCACCCTCAATCCCGACTTTACCTCACCAATAAAATCAGCATATCCCGGGGTATCAATAAGATTCAGCTTCATCTCTTTCCATTGAATCGGCAGCAGAGACAGGTTGATGCCCATATGGCGTTCTATCTCAAGCGGGTCATAATCCGAAGTCGTGGTGCCGTCTCTAACATTGCCTAACCGCTGAATAGCACCTGATGTGAAGAGTAGATATTCAGCAAGGGAAGTTTTGCCCGCTCCCTGATGAGATAACAAGACAATGTTTCGAATTTGCACGGCCCTCCATTATAACCTTATCCCTGAAGATAGGCAACCGCTGTTGCATCACGAAACGCGATGCTATAATGTAATAGTTATACAGATGAAACTGAGTTATGAACAGGTGAGGCATATCGCTTGGCTTGCTCGGTTGGGCTTAAGCGAGGAGGAGGTGGAGAAATTTAGTCTCCAGCTATCTAATATTCTGGAAAACTTCGAAATACTGAAGGAAGTGGACACAACCAATGTGCCACCGGCGACTCATACCATCCCACTACAAAATGTCTTCAGGAAAGACAAGGTAGCTGAGTCATATCCGCAGGTTGAGATTTTATCCAACGCACCCAAACAAGCCGAAAAATGTTTTAAGGTTCAAGCAATACTGGAGTGAGCCCATTGGGCAAATGATTAACCCAATTAACATAGTTATCTCCATCGTAATTGGCTACCTCTTTGGTTCTTTCCCATCCGCATATCTTGCCGGTCGTCTGAGAAAAGGGCTAGACATTCGGCGGGTGGGCAGCAGGAACATGGGCGCCATTAACGTGTATTATGAGGTCGGGTTGATTGAGGCCATACTAGTAGCTCTAGCTGACGTGGGCAAAGGCATAGTGGCAATTCTTTTAGTGCGGCGGTTGCTAGGCATCCCCCCGATTTCCCCGTTCGATTTGTTTACTGGGCTTACCAGTGCCGCTGCCGTGTTGGGTCATGTCTTTCCTGTCTTCCTCAAATTCCGCGGCGGCAAAGGAGGAGCTACCGCTATTGGAATTCTCCTCTTTCTTATGCCCAAAGCAACTCCATTTCTGGTCATTGTTTTTGCCATAGCTTTATTTATTACACGTAACCCCACCTTCAGTTACAGCCTACTCCTCGTTGTTTTCCCATTTGTGGCTGGGTTTATTTACCACGACCGCTACCGCCAGCCTTTGGCTTTGGTGTTCTTCTCCATAGGCTTGGGGGTATTTCTGGGCATGCAATACATTCCTAGGCTCAAAGAAATGCATGACAAAGCTGGCGGCGACTGGCGCCGAGTTATCAGGCGTCGCAGCTTTAAGGACAGGTTTTAAATATGCCGGCGAACGAACTATATCAGCTAACTGTCCATGAAGCACACGAGCTTCTTAAGCAAAGGAAAATTTCCTCAACGGAACTAACAAAATCTGTATTGAAGCGTATTGCTGAGGTAGAGGGGAAAATTCACGCCTGCGTCACTATTGTCGAAGGCTTTGCTCTGAAGGATGCGGAGAGAGTTGATAATTACATCAAGACCGCTCATGAAATTACCCCTTTAACCGGTATCCCTACCTTAATCAAAGATGTCATATGCACCAAGGGGATAAGAACTACCTGTAGTTCCAGGATGCTGGAAAACTTCATCCCTCCTTACGATGCTACGGTGATAGAGAAACTAAGGACACACGGGGCGGTAGTGGTTGGGAAGACAAATATGGATGAATTTGCCATGGGTTCTTCTACGGAGCACTCCGCCTTTTTCCCCACCCATAATCCTTGGGATTTGAGTCGTGTCCCCGGCGGTAGCAGCGGCGGCTCAGCAGCCGCTGTGGCTGCTGACGAAACTATTTATTCTCTGGGCTCTGACACCGGGGGCAGCGTCCGTCAACCAGCCGCACTTTGTAGCGTGGTGGGACTTAAACCAACCTACGGTCGGGTCAGCCGCTTCGGCTTGATTGCTTTCGCCAGCTCTCTCGACCAAATTGGGCCACTAACCAAAGATGTCACTGACTGCGCCTTGGTAATGAATGCCATTGCTGGGTATGACCCCAGAGACTCAACGTCTGTGCCTTATCCCGTCCCCGACTATACGCAGCAATTAATTCCTGACATCAAAGGACTAAAAATTGGGATTCCCGAGGAATACTTTGTCGAGGGCATGCAGAACCAGGTAAGAGCGGCTTTAGAAGCCGCCATTGATAAGCTACGTGAACTGGGTGCGGAAATAGATTGGGAAGTCTCTCTACCTCATACTAAATACGCTCTGGCTGTTTACTATATACTGGCTCCGTCCGAAGCTTCAGCGAACCTGGCACGCTACGATGGAGTAAAGTACGGCTTTTCTGAGCGAAATGCCAGTAATGTCATCGAGACAACTGAGAGGACGCGGCAATCCGGCTTCGGGCCTGAGGTTAAAAGGCGCATAATGCTCGGCACTTACGCTTTATCCGCAGGTTATTACGACGCTTACTATCTTAAAGCGCAGAAGGTGCGCACACTGATAAAACGGGAATTTGACCAGGCTTTTGAAAAATATGATGCTCTGGTCACACCGACTTCGCCCATACTGCCTTTTAAGCTAGGTGAAAAGCTAGAAGACCCCATGCAGATGTATCTGAGCGATGTCTGCACCTTACCCATAAACATAGCTGGAATTCCGGCTATCTCCATACCTGCTGGCTTCGCCGGCAACCTGCCCATAGGTATGCAAATCATAGGCAAGCCTTTCAGTGAGGAGATACTGCTGCGCATTGCCTTCGCCTATGAGCAGGCCACTGATTGGCATAAGAAGAAGCCAAAAATCAGCTGAGCAAACATCTGCCTAAACTATGTAAAGGAGTTTAAGAAGAGCCCCGTAGTAATCTCTATCCCTCGTTGCCCTTGTTCCCATTATTGCCGATTTATAGTTTGTATCTTCTTGAGTGCAGCCAGTTAACAAGCTTCACTTCAAATTGGGGGACAGTCATTAGCTCGTTGTGATGCTTCACTGCTAGTATCATGAGCACACTTAGCATGAATGACAATTCCCAGTAGCTTGCCCTAGTAGCTGCCAAGAAAGCCAGCGTCCCTGTTGGGCCCAGCATCACTATCCAACTATGGGTCTTTATGAAGAGAAAGCCCAAGAACATAAAGATAGCAAATGATAAACACATCTCGGGGTAAGGTAGTGCCAGCAGCACACCGTAAGTAATGGCTATTGACTTGCCGCCCCTAAAGCGCAGCAGTGGGGAGAAGGCGCTTCCGAATATCGCGCTCACTGCGACTACGGCAACTGCTACTTCAGAAAGCGCAAAGAATGAGTGTGATAGAAGCACAAAGGGAGTGCCTTTTGCTATATCCAGGGTTAGGGCAAGACTGCCTGCTTTGCGCCCTCCCGCTCGGAAGACATTGACCGCCCCCGGATTACCATCTCCGTAATCCCTTATGTCTTTACCCAGGAGGCGCCGCCCGACCCACAGCGAGAAAGGACACGCACCCAGGCAAAAAGCGGCCACAGCCAATAATATGAAAGGAGGTACTGCCATCATCGCCCATCCCCAGTATAATCAATACAAGCTGTTAATGGAAGTACTCCGCCCATTGGATGTAATGACGAATTGTTAAGTCAGGGCATGGTGCTAAGAAGATTCTTAATCTGGTTTTGGGATTCGCACTATTTCAAGCCAGCTTCTTTTCTCAGGACTTCAGCCTTGTCCGTTCTCTCCCAGGGCAGGTCGAGGTCTTCTCTGCCAAAGTGGCCGTACGTAGCGGTTTGGCGATAAATGGGGCGACGCAGCCCTAAAGTCCTTATGATAGCCTCAGGGCGAAAGTCGAAATGTTTGTCTATGAGCTTTAACATGATTTCGTCAGAAACCTTCCCTGTGCCGAATGTTTCCATGGACAATGACAGGGGGCGAGCCTTTCCAATAGTATAGGCAACCTGAAGCTGGAGATAATCAGCTAGTCCAGCCGCCACTATGTTTTTGGCGACATATCTGGCCATATAAGCGGCGGAGCGGTCTACCTTGGTCGGGTCTTTGCCTGAAAAGCAGCCCCCACCATGTCCGCAGGCACTGCCATAACTATCAGCAATGATTTTGCGCCCAGTAAAGCCTGTGTCGCTCACCGGGCCGCCGATGACAAACTGCCCCGCGCTGTTAATGTAGTATTCAGTCTTCTTATCCAGCCATTTGGCAGGAATAACTTTTCTAATCACATTCTCTATAAGGTCGCGCTCGATGCGGTCACGTCCAACCCCATCATCGTGATGAGCTCCAATAACAACACAGACCACTCTCTTGGGTGTGCCACGAGTGTATTCTATGGTCACCTGGGATTTACCATCGGGCCTTAGATAAGGCACGGTTTTGTCTTTTCTTACCTGAGCCAGACGCCGGCATAGCTTGTTGGCCAGCGCGATAGGCAGAGGCATAAGCTCGGGAGTTTCTCTGCAAGCAAAGCCCACCATCATTCCCTGGTCGCCAGCTCCAGTCTTGTCCAGAGCGTCAGTAGCCTGTCCCGTCCTCACCTCCCAGGATTGGTCAACTCCGGTAGCGATGTCTCTGGACTGTTCCTTTATTGAGACGATGACTCCACAGGTTCGGTACTCAAAGCCATATTCTGGTTTGGTATAGCCTACGTCTTTCACCACCTGGCGAACAACCTCGGGAATCTCCACATAGCCCTGGCAGGTAATCTCACCCAGAACTATCACCATGCCCATAGCCACAGAGACTTCGCAAGCCACCCTAGCGAAGGGGTCCTGCTTCAGCATAGCGTCCAGGATAGCATCTGAAATCTGGTCACATAGCTTATCGGGATGCCCCTCGGTGACGCTCTCCGCAGTGGCTAAATAAGATTCCGACTGATTAAAGCTATTTGCCATTTTTGCTCCTTTCCGGCAAATTCTAATCTCAAATCTCTAAGCTCTAAACAAATCCAAAATTCCAAATTTAAATACCCAAACTCATTTTGTTTTGAATTTTGGTTATTAGTGCTTTGATATTGTTTAGGATTTCGTGCTTAGGATTTGTCATATTTTTGCTTTTTACCTCTGCTCTTTCTACGTTCCTGATTCCCAGCTCTCAAGGTATTTTTTCTGCTTCCTGGTTAAGGAATCAATGGTGATATTCATGGAGGCGAGTTTCAATCTACCTACCTCGTGGTCAATCTCCTCGGGCACGGGATAGACAGCAGGCTTAAGCTTTCCCTTCATCTGGACAAGATATTCCAGACAGAGGGCCTGGTTGGCAAAGCTCATGTCCATAACGCTGGCCGGGTGTCCCTCAGCGGCAGCTAGATTGATTAGCCTGCCCTCGCCTAACAGATAGATACGCCGCCCGTCGCCTAAAGTGTATTCATCAACGAAAGGACGTATTCGTTTCTTGGATTTAGCCAAGCTTTCCAGAGCCGGGATGTTTATTTCCACATTAAAGTGACCGCTATTAGCTAGAATGGCTCCGTCCTTCATCTTCATAATGTGTGCCTTATCAATAACGTTCATATCGCCGGTGGTGGTGATGAAGACCTCGCCGCTCTCGCAAGCCTTAATCAAAGGCATCACTTGATAGCCATCCATAGCAGCCTCCAGAGCCGGGATGGGCTGTACCTCAGTGATGATAACC
>CAZWDC010000050.1:0-11513 GCA_964633085.1 uncultured Dehalococcoidales bacterium | reverse complement strand
TGGAAAGATATTTCATCTCAACATTAGGCAACTTCAACTCTTTAATCTTTTCAAATATCTTTCTTGTCTCCACAAAATAAGGCCGGGAATCCTCAGGGTTGCCAAAACGAGGTCCCATGGTCATCAGGCCCAGCACTTTGATATTTCCCAGGCGGGATATTTCTGTTACTAATTGTTCCACATCCTCTGGGAGCACTCCTGATTTCTGTGGCTCTCTGCCACTGTTTACCTCAATTAACACTGGCATTATTTTGCCAATCTGGGCACATTTTCTATCAATTTCCCTGGCGATTTCTAAAGAATCAACTGTCTCTATCATGTCGAACATTTCCAGTACTTTTCTCCTGACATTGTGCTTCTGGAGAGTTCCAATAAAATGCCATTTCGCCCTCTTTCTCACCAGTTCATAGGCCGCTTTGGTTTCGTTGACATAGTTTTCACCAACGATTTTTATTCCTGCCTGAACAGCTTCCAGGACTTCCTCAGGCGTTCTTGCTTTTGCCGCTGCCACCACCTCGACTCCGTCAGGAATTTCAGCTAATAATTCGGCAACGTTTCGCTTAATTAACTCGCTGGTCACGTCATGATTGTAATTCATTTAGCTTACCAACCTCAAGGACAAGGAGTTGCCAATATGGAAGGCGTTCTTTCCTCTAACCATGGGTGGAGCGTATGAGAGAAATTATTAAGATTTTTCGCGGAGTTTGCCCTGAGCGCAATTAGATTCTTCGCCCCGACAAGTCGGGGCTCAGAATGACATCTCCCATCGGGACGAAGTGATCTAGTGAAAGGGCATGGATTGCCATGCCTCGCCCGCAGTGACTTGAGGGAAGTCAGGGTGACACGAACCAAAGGGCTTAAAATGGCAGATGGTTATTAAACAGTCCCAGGCGAGTAGGGGTTGACAAAAGCGGATATTTGTAGGTACAATGTAATTGAGTATAATATTCCTTACACTCATTTGAACGATGCAAGAAGGTAAAGCCGATGCTGCCCCATGTTGATGATTTCCTACTAAATCTACAAGCCAATAAGTACTCTTCCGAGACAATTTATAACTATGAACGGGACTTAAATGTTTTCAATAATTTCTTGGATGAAAGCAACATCGACTTTGGTAAGGTTGATAAACGCGCCATTACCTACTATAAAGCCTATTTGGTTTCGCGTGACCGCAAAACAGCCAAGCTGGCGAAGCAAGGCGAAAAACTTCTTGATTCACGTTCCATAAACCGCATGCTGTCGGCGCTAAGAGCTTACTTGCGCTACTTAATTGACATTGATTACCCCTGTCCCCTGCCGCCTGAAACAGTCAAATTAACCAAAGCTGGAAGAAAACATCCCCAAGTAGCTGAGCTTGAGGATTTAATTAGACTGATTGAGGCACCAAGCTCCTTGGAGGCAAATATCAAAACAGCTTTAAGGAACCGTGCCATGTTGGAAGTGCTATTTGCCACTGGCATGCGTATCTCTGAGCTATGCAATCTAAATCGTAATCAAATCGACGATACCGGGCGGATTTTCATTACTGGTAAAGGCAGAAAGCAACGCTTCGTTTACTTAACCCCGCGGGCTAAACAGCACCTGGATGCATATTTAACGACTCGCCAGGACGAGTGTCCAGCCCTTTTTATCCCTTATGCCGGTCGAAATGTTGCCAAATCAAAGAAAAGGATTTCTACCAATTATCTTCAGGACAGAATTAAGAGATACCGGGAGAAATTAAAGATCAATGTTCCCACTTCAGCACACTCCCTGAGACACGGTTTTGCTACTTATCTGGCTGAACAAGGTGCTAATCCGGCAGCTCTCCAAATTCTTCTGGGTCATGAATCCTTGGATACCACCACCCGCTATGTCCATGCCTCCGATAAGTATGCTGAAGAGACTCACCGCAAATACCATCCTCTGGCCAAGCCGGATTAGAATCGAGCAGATGTAACATTATGTCAACTAAGATTAGGAGTGGGCTATCTGCTAATGACAAAGTCAGCTTTGCAAGGCACGCTGTGATTAATGACCAACTTTAGGGAATTTGATTTCGTTTATATCAAGAAAAAGTGCTAAGATTACGTTAACTTGGAGAATCACAGATGGGTGATATTTTAGATGAAGTCACGGCGCTTATTAGATGTAAGGAATGTCCGTGGTACAAAAACTGCCTAACTCCGGTTCAAGTTAGCATTGAGGATATCGCACAGTTCAGGATAGCGATGCAGGGGACAAATTTGCCTGAACAAGCCAAAAACGAACTGGACCAGATTATGGAAAGTGTGGCCTCCATGAGTCAAGAGATGATTCTTCAGAGCTGCCCTGTATTTACTCAGCGCCTCAAGGAGGATCCCAAACTTGCCCAGCAAATCAAGAAGATGATGCAGAACTGGGGCAAAGAAGAAGAGCCTGATAAGCAATACCCATGAAAAGGTTGTTTTGCTCATTTCCACCTAAGCCCATCTCGATATGAACTATACTGAAACTTTGGATGTCTTCTTTTTGGGAGCTAAATATCCATGCCAGAGCAATTAGGCAAAATAGAGAGGCTTGAAGTTGAGCGCTTCAAAAAAGGAAAAAAACTTTACCTCGTCCCACTTATATATTCTGGAGAAGAAGCCCCCGATGAATACAAAGAAAAATGTAGTCGTTATTGGCAACAAGTAGCAGAACACCTAACCAATTTGGCGTCGAGGATTGGGAAGGTAAACCGGGTGTACCACGAATCAATATTTCAATCTGGTGAGGATGGCATGAAGGCCATGGAAAGGTTGAGTCCAAGCAGTTACCGAATTGCTAAAACTCAGTGTGATAATGGTGCTATCTTCGAGACAATTGAAGAAAGGGAATTATTTGAGGAAGTAATGGACTGGCAGAGATGCCTGATGCTGGGCTTTATAAGTGATAAGGTGGCAAGTAAAGTTTCTGAATTCTATGTTGAGGCGGCAAAGAAGAGAAATGAATTTATGGCCAAAAAGATAAGCGAGACACTTAAAGACGATGAAGCTGGGCTTCTATTCATTAGAGAGGAACATTCTGTGCAATTTCCCAGTGATATAGAGGTGTTTAGCATCTTCCCACCAGCTCTGGACGAGATACATCGCTGGTACCGTGACCAAGCTATGCTGGGGATAGAGAAGCGCACCGAGGAGAGCAAAGGGGAAAGTGAGGGAGAAACTGAAGAGGTCGAGAAGAAGACTGAGAAAAGGACGAAAGAAGGGTCTAAAGAGTAACCCTGCTTCGTGGGGGTGTTCTATGAAGATAAGAAAACCTGCTGTTTCTGGTATGTTTTATGCCGGTACTGCCGCAGAATTAGAGGAACAAATTGAATGGTGCTACAAACATGAGCTTGGACCAGGAACTATACCCCGAGTGAATAGCAAAGGACCAAGGGAGATTGTGGCTATTGTTGTCCCCCACGCTGGCTATTATTACTCAGGGCCAGTAGCCGCCCATGCGTATAAGGAGCTTGCTGAAGATGGGATATTCGATACCGCAGTGATACTTGGTCCTAATCACACCGGGTATGGGTATCCTGTCTCCGTATGGACAGGAGGTAGCTGGAACACGCCCTTGGGTGAGGTAGAAATAGACGAAAAGCTTAGCCAAAGGCTGTTAGGGAAGGTAATCAAAGCAGACGAGACAGCTCATATACATGAGCACAGTATTGAAGTGCAATTACCCTGGCTCCAGCACCTCTATAAGAAGGTAAAAATTGTGCCCATAACTATGCTGGCTCAAGATATAGAAACAGCCCGGACGGTGGGCAAGGCTATTTCTCAGGCAGGCGATAACTTAATAATCATTGCCAGCAGCGACTTCACACATTATGAACCTTACTCTGTGGCTATGGAAAAGGATAACGCCGTAATCGAGGCTATAGTGGACCTTGATGAAGAAGAGCTATATGAGCGCTGTGAGAGTCTTAACTGTACCATGTGTGGGTATGGTCCGGTTGCTTCAGCTATTGTTGCAGCCAAAGAAATGAAAGCCAGGAAGGCAAGTTTATTGAAATATGCCACCAGCGGAGACACGAGTGGCGATTTCTCCCGCGTGGTCGGTTACGGCTCCATCGTGATAAAACGGTAAACACCACGCTACGTAAACTCTGCGATTTTGGTAGGAATCCCGCTAACTTAAAATCAAAATTTACCCGGGGTTCCCAAAAAGTCGCTAGACTCTTCGGGGTTGGTTAGTCATCATCGAGAGCTGATTATTTCTCCTTGGGCCTCTCCGTCGATTGTGATAATCCCAAAAGAGTCTGTGGCCTTGCCGGGATTGAAAAAGAGAATACCATTGATGACCTTGTTTTGTGATTGGTGAGAATGGCCATAGATGATAATATCAACACAGTCTAACTCAAACATTTTCCTTACTCTCTCTTCTATTCCCCAAGGACTGCCAGAGCCATGAGTTATGCCAATTCGTTTGTTTCTTATTTCGACTATTTCCTTGACCGCTAGCACAGTCTTTAGCTCCGTAGAATCCATATTACCATGGACGGCTTTTACCTCTCTTAGCCGTCTCAAGTCCTTAAGCAGTTGGACATCAGTGAAGTCTCCAGCATGGATTATTAAATCTACTGTGGAGAAGGCGTCAATTATCTTTTTAGGAAGGTGTTCAAGTTTGTGTACATGGGTATCGGCAAGCACGGCTATTTGCACAACAAGCCTCCTGACAGTGATGCAGAGAGAGCACCCCGTAGTTTCAAAAATGCTACCATCACAGATGAAAGACTGCAAAATGTTTCTTACTGATGGTTTTGGGAGATAACCTGTTTCACCAATTGGATGGTTTTGTCCATGTTAGATAAGGAGAAGGATAACCCCAGTTGCCTGAGGTCTTTGTAGCTCAGTCCTTCGAATAATTTCCTTCCGGCTACTCTGGTCATTTCGTCGTAAATAGCCGGCCACTCAGGGCTTCGCCTCTGGGCACAAAAAAGAATAAAATCCCGAAGCTTGGGGGGAATGTCATCCATACATTATTATTTTATGGCCGAGGCTCTGGTTTAACAAACTTGTTTATGGCCGCTGGGATGGTATCCTCTCCCTTGTTTTCTCTCGGATAACCCCTTGGGGCAAGGCTTGAGCCTCATCCCTGTCCTTTGCCAAATATAAGCCCGGAAAAAATTTTTGGGCAAGTAAACCTGTAAGCCGAGTTCTGTACCCCGACTGAGTCGAGGCGGTGACCATCCATCTAGCCCCGATATTGCTATCAGGGTCAAGCGACCAACCCAAGGGCCTTGGCCGAGCACCTTACACTCACCCCAGAGTCTTGAGACTTTGGAGCTGTTGAGCCCTCTTATTCGGTCTTGCTCCAGGTGGGGTTTGCCCAGCCAGCCAGTTTCCTGGTTGCTGGTGAGCTCTTACCTCACCATTTCACCCTTACCCGCACCTCGATGCCATCGGGGCCGCTGGCGGTGTGTTTCTGTGGCACTTTCCGTAGGGTCTCCCCTCCTGGGCGTTACCCAGCACCCTGCTCGGTGGAGCTCGGACTTTCCTCCCCGATTATCGCGGGGCGGTCACCCGGTTTACTTGCCCAAGTCTATTTTATAGTTAACTAGACCAAAGGTCAAATTTGCCCACTGGTAATAACCAGTCCCAAACAAGTTAACACCAAAATAACACCAATTTGGGAGCTTTAATCTGAAGCTAATGGGCAAAGGTGAGTTGTGACACAACAAAACGCATCCCCGAGGTATAATATGAGAGGATGATGGTAAGGCTCCAGCAATATCGACGTAGCCTGGGCCAAAAGTATAAATGGAGGTGAAACTGATGCAACCACGAAACATCAACTGGGTTGCCGCAGGTAAGCGATATCGCACAGACACAGCCACGCTAATAGCTCACAACTCGTACTGGAACGGCCACAGCTGGGAGCAAGATAGCCGTAATATATTCTTATTCAGAACGCCAAATGGTAATTTCTTTGCCCAATATCAAACGCTATTGCCAGGCGAATTTGACAGAGTCACCCCCTTGGAGATAAATGAAGCCATATCTCTATATCAATCGCTACTCAAAAAGGAGGTTCCCTTCGTAGTTGCCTTCCCAGATGTCAAAGTGGAGGACGCTTGATACACCTTAACCTTGCCCTTCGCCCGTTAACATCCTCGTGCCAAATTAGACTCTAAAAAGGCACAAACCCAAAAGTCCAGTGAGGCCTTGAAGCTTACTCAAAATTGATGCCTACTACTGCGAAGGAGAGAATCCTTACTATCATAGATTTCCAGTTGCTGAATCACAATTTGAGTTTAGTATATGTCCATCCTGACGTAGGTATTACCTCATATATTGTTATCCTCGGATTTGATACAAAGAGTGCCTGTTCCTCTTGTAATATCTGTTGTCTGAGCTTTGAACTCTTCCATGCCTCCCAATGCTCAAGTCCCTCCCAATTGTATAACAGAGCGGCAATAGGGTTGCCTTTCACGCTTTTGATATATTCAGCACTAATGAAACCTGGAAATGTCGTGGCATATGACCTGAGCTTTACAAATAGAGGTTGTATGTCTGTATCCTTCTTAAGCTCATAACCTTCGATAACCTTTATCATTTTCCTCTCCTCTTTGATAATTTGATAATAAATAACTTATTATGCTGCCTATGCAATCTGAACTCTACCACACAGCTTTTCACAATTTCAATAGTCCTATAGTACTATGTAGCCTGCTCGGACTCTCCAAAAGACAAAAGTCTAGAGGAAGTATGAAAGATGAGAGAAACCTGAGGAGTAAAGGCAAAACAGGGTGATATTTTACACTCGCCAGGCAAAACACCCACTTTTTTGGGCCTCTCAGGGCATGGTTTATTGTAAAGTAACGCTTTTATGAAATGTCCTCCTGGTTGTCCGTGTCGGGTGAAGACGCCAGCAAAAGGTTGGCAAGATTGCCTGAAGGGGTCGTTTTGAAAGAGGATTTATCGCCTAACTCTTGTCCGAAATGGGTATTGACACCACTAGCACAAAGGTTTATGATAATCATAAGCGTAATAATCGTAAGGGAGCGATTTTGGCTTAAGGAGGACATCATGAAAAAGCTTTTATTGATCATCTCAATCATCGCTCTAGTTCTGCTGCCGATTGGTTGCAATGTCCAGAGCATGATTAAGAGCACAATTGAGGACGCGCTCGAAGGGTTGAGAGCAGACTATACGATCGAGGTTACTGATACGGAAGGGTTTAATTTTACGGGTAGGTACTATGTGGTGACCGCAGCTTACGATGCAGTTAACTATGTGGCTATCACCTCAACTCCCCACGACGTCGTTGTAGAGAATGTTACCAAGCAGTACACAGCTAATGACTGCATATATGTCGGGGCAATGTTCCAGAAACTAAGTGCTGGGGATGAGACCCTTACGGTCAAAATTTTAAAGGGGAGTAGTGAAGTAGCCTCAGCGACCACAAAGGAACCTTTTGGGGCTGTCCTCGTAACGGCGCCGTAAAAGAATAATAGGTGCTACCCAGTATTTTGATGCCTGAAATACTTACCATGTATTAAGGGCTAAACGCATGGGCCAAGGTCAGACGCCCAGCGGAGCATCGATAGTATTCTTAACCTGCTAATTAGCCCAAATCTATTACATTGACGGGGCGAATTCTTTTTGCCTAGCAGCATAATTCGCTTATCTCTGAAGCTTTGATGGTTCTGGCGTTGCCTTTACAATAGACGTTTACAACCATATAATTGAACTGTCATCTAGCTTCTGGAGGGGTGACCGAGTGGCTTATGGTGGCGGTCTTGAAAACCGCTCCCCGACAAAGTCGGGGCGTGGGTTCGAATCCCACCCCCTCCGCCAATTGGGAGATGGCTTGACCTTCAGCACGCGTTGAGAGTAGTCTATGAGGAAGATGCTGACAAAATTGTTACAATTACTTTACTGGGTGAGCACTCGAAGCTTGGTTCGTGAAAGTAAGTTAGCTAATGAATCGCTATCCTCTGGTTGAAGAGGTCTTCACCCCTTTAAGTGCCCCGGAGCTCTTTGAGCTAATCAAGGACAACCCCTATAGCTTCTTTTTAGAGAGCGGCATGGACCCTCAAAGGCTGGGGCGATATTCCTTTCTGGGCAGCGAGCCATTTCTCATAATGAGCAGTCGAGGCTCTGAAATCACCTTAGTTCGTGGACAAGAGGTCGAAGTGCAGCATGGCAACCCTTTCGATGCCATGGGCAAGCTGCTGGAGATATATAAGTTAAACCGTTGCCCAGCACCCGTACCCTTCTTGGGCGGAGCAGTTGGCTATTTTAGCTATGACCTCTGCCACTTTATTGAACATCTACCATCCGCAACTATAGACGACCTTAAACTCCCTGAGAGTTATTTTGCCTTCTATGATGCCATCATGGCTTTCGACCACCTGGAAAAGAAAGCTTACCTTGCTGCCACGGGCTTCCCCGAGACAGAGGAAGGACAGAGGTTAAGGCGAGCTAGGATGAGACTTGAAGAATTGAAGGACTGGCTTTGTTCTAGTCATTCAGTGATTGCGGTGAGCCGAAGCCCTGAGCAGAGCGAAGGAGAAGTGAGACAATCCCGCGATAGAGATTGCTTCATCGCTGTTGCTCCTCGCAATGACATGCAAAACAAAGAAATCACGCTCAAGTCCAATTTCACTCCTGACGAATACATGAAAGCTGTAAGCAGAGTGCGAGAGTATATCGCCGCTGGCGATGTCTTTCAAGTCAATCTTTCCCAAAGGTTTGAGGCTGATTTAGAAATTTCGCCTTATGAGCTTTATAGGCGACTACGAGAAATCAATCCCGCTCCCTTTGCCAGCCATCTCAATTTCCCTGGTGTAGCCATCGTCAGTGCCTCTCCGGAAAGATTCCTCAAAGTCCAAGGGGACCGGGTAGAGACGCGACCGATAAAGGGCACGAGACCACGAGGCGGAGACCCTGCTGAAGATGAACAGCTAGCTCACGAGTTGACACACAGCGTCAAGGACCGCGCAGAAAACATCATGATTGTTGATTTAGAGAGGAACGATTTAGGACGAGTTTGCCGATACGGCACAGTAAAGGTCACCGAACTAGCTATCCTGGAGACCTTCCCCACTGTATTTCACCTCACCTCTACCGTCGTGGGCAAGCTACGCCGAGGCAAAAGCAACATTGACCTGCTTAAGGCTGCTTTCCCCGGCGGCTCTATTACCGGCGCTCCTAAGGTGCGGGCTATGGAGATTATTGACGAACTGGAGCCAACCAAGAGAAGCGTCTATACTGGCTCCCTAGGTTACCTGAGCTTTAACGGGGACATGGATATCAACATCGTTATCCGCACCTTTTTGATAAAAGAAGGTAAAGCTTACTTTCAGGTAGGTGGTGGCATTATTTACGACTCTGATTCAGAAGCTGAATATAAGGAAACGCTGGACAAAGCCAAGGCTCTGATGCAAGCTTTGCAGTTAGCACCAGAGGTAATTGTAGCAACAAAATAAGAGGCGCTGAGAAATCATAGATTCCCGAGTGTAAAACGGCAGTATTCAGCCAAGAGTTGTGCCTTCGCCTTCCTGATCGCAAGTCGGAATATTGAAAAACTGGCGGTTTATGCCATATAATAGCAGGACTGAGCAGGAGCCAGCCCTTCCCTATAATTTGTCGCATAATTTCGACAAGAATCCCTCCTGAAGGGAGAGAAATTATAAGAACTTCGCAGTTAACTACAATCATATATAAGGAGGCTTAATTATGGCTGATGAGTCCGACAAAAATCTGAAGAAAACTGAAGAACTAATGGAAGAACTGAAGAGAAAACGAGAACACATCTTGCAAATGGGAGGACCAAAGGCGATTGAAGAGCGCCATAAGAAAGGGCAGATGTCAGCTCGGGAGAGGATAGAGTATTTCTTCGATCCAGGCACATTCACGGAAATAGGCTTGTTCGTTAAGCACAGGACAACCGCTTTTGGCATGAATAAAAGAGAGGTGCCTGCTGAAGGAGTAATTACTGGCTTCGGCAAAGTGAATGGCCGTTACGTTGTTGCTGCTGCCGAGGATTATACCGCCCTGGCAGGAACCTTCGGCGAATATCATGGTAAGAAATTTGTTCGGGCAATAGAGTTCGCCAAGGAGAATGGATGGCCATTTGTCGGCATGAATGATTCCGGAGGCGCTCGACTGCAAGAAGGGATGGATACCTTGGAAGCCTACGGATGGCTTTTTAGAGCTCAAATACTGGCGTCGGGGATAATACCCCAGATAGCCCTGCTTATGGGCCCTTGTCTCGGAGGACAGGCATACCATCCTATAATGCAAGATTTCCTCATTCAAACCAAGCACACAGGATTTATGGGTATTGCTGGCCCGGCTTTTGTCAAAACTCAAACCGGCGAGGAAATCACGTTAGAGGAACTTTCTGGCTACAAAGCCCATGCTATCAAATCCGGACAAACACACATCGTAGCTGAAGACGATGCCGATTGCCTAGATAGATGCAAGGAACTTTTATCCTTTTTGCCTTCCAGCAACCGTGAGAAACCGCCTCGCATCCCAACGGATGATGACCCGGAAAGGAAAGAGGATTTGCTCAGCCTGATGCCAGAACACCCCTACGAACCTTTCGACATGTACGAAGTCATCACAAAAATAGTTGACCAGGGTTATTTCTTTGAGACTCTGGGACTGCACGCTCGGAATATAATCACAGGCTTTGCTCGCTTCAACGGGCGCCCTGTGGGAATAGTAGCCAACCAACCTAAGTGGATAGCTGGTTGCTTAGATATTGATGCTTCTGACAAAGCAGCCAGGTTTATCAGGTTTTGCGACTTATTCAACATTCCCCTAATCACTCTGCAGGATTGCCCGGGGTATTTGATAGGTTCTCAGCAAGATTGGGGTGGAATCCTGCGCCATGGCGCCAAGCTGCTTTATGCCTGGGCTGATGCCACCGTGCCCCTGATTTCCATCATACTTAGAAAATCCTATGCTGGCGCTCACTATGGCATGTTAGACAAATCTATTGGTGCTGATTTCGTCTTCGCTTGGCCCACTGCCCGAATTACCATTGTCGGTGCTGAAACTGCTGCCAGCATTATCTTCGCCAAGGAAATAAAGGAGGCAGACAACCCCGATGAGGTCCGAGAAAAAAGGATAAAGGAATATTCAGACCTCTACGAAAACCCCTATTGCGCTGCCGAGAGGGGCTATGTCGACGACGTAATAGACCCTGCCGATACCCGAAAATTCATAAACAGGGCATTGGATAGTCTGGAGAATAAATGTGTGGTCAGGCCATGGAGGAAGTATTCCAACATCAATCTCTAAGAAAGGAGAACAAAGATGGACTTCGGCTTCACAGAAGAGCAGAACAGGTTTAGACAGGAGGTGCGCAACTTTTTAGAGCAGGAGATAAAGAATGGGCATTGGGAACCTGCTTGTGATGCCTGGATACAAGGTTTTGACCCGGGATTTACCAAACGAGTGGCGCAGCGGGGCTGGATAGGTCTGACCTGGCCCAAAGAGTATGGCGGGCAAGGGCGCAGTTATGTAGACCGGCTTATACTCACCGAGGAAATGCTGAGATAT
>CAZWDC010000049.1:0-13926 GCA_964633085.1 uncultured Dehalococcoidales bacterium | reverse complement strand
TGGTAGCGAGCATCCCGGCTTATCTCGCATGACTATTGTGGTTGTCGGTGATTCTGCCCAGGTAGAGCAGGTGAGAAAGCAATTGGAAAAGCTCATCAACGTGGTTAAAGTCTCTGATATAACCGCAGAAGACATGGTGACTAGGGAATTAGCCTTAATTAAGGTGAAAGCTACCGCTTCGACAAGGAGCGAGATTATGCAAATCGTGGGCATTTTCCGGGCTAACATAATTGATGTGGCTCCAGGTTCGTTGACAGTGGAGGTGACTGGCGATGAAGACAAAGTGAATTCTCTGCTCGGGCTCCTTCGTGATTTTGGTGTTAAGGAGGTTTCACGAACGGGCAGGATAGCCTTAACTCGCGGAAGCAGTTCTTGAATAGTGAAGGCATTAAGATGAACAGAATAAGAACATGGATAGAAGCAAAAGGTTTAGGCGTTTCGGCTGAGCATAAGGGCATCCGCTATTGGACTTTCTGGATAGCAGTATACATAATTGGTATGATAATCATCTTAGCGATTACTGTCCTAGTAGGCGGACTGCTGAAGGGATACATACCATAATTGTCTGCCTAGTAGCCATCAGCCGATACTGGATACTAGGATTGACATCTTAACCTACTAATTGATGATAACTGATAGCTGAGAGAGGAGGGATTATGGCGAAAATCTATTATGATAAAGATGCTAATCTGAATTTGCTCCAAGGGAAAACAATCGGCATTATCGGCTTTGGGAGCCAGGGACATGCTCAGGCTCAGAATCTAAGGGACAGCGGCTGCCAGGTCATCGTCGCTGAGTTACCGGGCACCCAAGCCTGGAAGGCAGCCAAAAAAGCTGGTTTTGAAGTAACCACTGCTGCTGAAGTGGCTAAGAAGGCAGACATAATTGTTATGCTTGCCCCAGATACGTTGCAGCCTAGAATCTATCGCGAGTCAATTGAGAAAGAGATGACTCGGGGCAAGACACTGATGTTTGCTCATGGTTTTAGTATCCACTTTTCTCAAATCGTGCCTCCGGTTGAAGTTGACGTCAGCATGATAGCGCCTAAATGTCCGGGACATATACTCAGGAGGCTTTACACTGAAGGTTCAGGAGCTCCGGCGTTGGTGGCTATCCACCAAAATGCCTCGAAAAAGGCAAAAGATATTGCTTTAGCCTATGCTAAGGGCATTGGTTGCACTAGAGCTGGGGTTCTGGAAACAACTTTTGCAGAAGAGACCGAGACTGACCTGTTCGGTGAGCAAACAGTCCTTTGTGGTGGAGTCTCATCCTTGATAAAGGCTGGCTTCGAAACATTGGTAGAGGCTGGCTACCAGCCGGAGATTGCCTATTTCGAGGTTTGCCACGAATTGAAGCTCATTGTTGACCTGATTTATCAAGGTGGTTTGAGTTACATGCGGTATTCGGTAAGTGACACCGCAGAGTACGGCGATTATACTCGGGGGCCACGAATAATTGATGATTTGGTCAAAGAGGAAATGAAGCAAATCCTAGCCGAGATTCAGGATGGCAGCTTTGCTACAGAGTGGATTTTGGAAAACCAGGCTGGCCGCCCCAGCTTTAACGCCATGAAAAGAAGAGAGGCAGAGCATCCCATTGAAGTCGTGGGCCAGAAACTTAGGAGTATGATGCCTTGGCTGAGGGCCTGAGTTATTAGAAAGGCTTGCTACTGGCACACTACTGCGAGCTTTAAAAATTTTTAGAAAGCTTTGTAGTAATCTCCTGGCGCACATGCCAGCTCAGGTTGGTGGATTTTGGTTAGCTGTAGCTTACAATAACGCTTGCGAAAAAGATATTGGGAGGTGTGGCTATGCCATATTGTCGGTACTGTGAGGAAAAGGTAGATAAAGATGCGGTGTCTTGCCCTAAGTGTGGGGAAAGTCTAGTTGGAAGAAGTACAAAATTGCGAAAATCTCAGATCCAGGAGAGAATTGAAGAAGCTAAGCATAGGGCAAATATGTACATTATTTTGGCAACAGTTTTGGTAACGATGGGACTGCTAGGAGGTAGTATCCTTTTTGTCTCATCGAGTCTGCTTGGGCTTTTTGGAGTCGTGCTTGTTTGCTTAGGCATCGGGTGTACTGCGGAGGCGGCTCGATATGAATGCAAAGCCCAGAGTTTAGGGAAACAACTCCGGCGGCGAACTTAGTCTGAAGTCGTATTAGTCAAATATTAGCACCTCAGTTCATCCGCTAACTGGTCTCCGTAAAGTATTTCCTGCACACACTCTGGACTTATGGTATGGCGATGTCATTAAGGTAAAGTGCGCCTTAGTTCAAACACCACTGGGTTGGCCGGGTCAGGACAGGCAACAGTAGTCTTGTCTCTGTCTTGTTCCCAAGGGAACGAACCGCCGAATTGCAGGACTTGGGCAAAAGGGAAAAGGGAGTAAAAGGCCCATGCACAAAGATTAGGCGGAGTCTGCTGTCCGATGACAAACTCATCACCAATCTTGTGTTGAGCTTCACAAGTCCCCTTTTGGGATATTACCTTGGCTATCACATCAGACATCTCAACCTCCTATTTCACTACCGATTTAGCTAATATCTCCTCCTCCATCTCTGGTAGGAGCGACCCGGGCTATCTTATCATATTAAAGAACTTGCGAGAATGCGTAGTCTAGTGCTACCTGTGGCCAGTCAGCACAATGAGTTGAGTTAGCTAGGCTTTATTGCTATACTTAACTCTGAAGATGATGGATTGGGACGATTGCCAGAAGAGCTTAGGAGTAGCTTTCCGCCAGGAATCGTTACTGGAGCAGGCCTTTGTGCATCTATCGTATCTTAACGAAAATCCTAGTTTCGCTCAGCCTAGCAACGAACGTTTAGAGTTTCTTGGTGATGCTGTACTAAATCTCATTGTAACAGAAAAGCTGTATGAAGAGTTTCCTAAACTATCTGAGGGAGAGCTAACTGAGATTCGTGCCTCATTAGTTTGCCGCGATGCTCTGGCTGAACTAGCTTCTTCTCTCAAGCTTGGCAACTGGCTTCTGTTAGGACGGGGTGAGGAAGCAACCGGGGGCAGGGCGAAGGTGAGCAACTTGGCAAACGCTATGGAAGCACTGATCGGTGCCTTGTATTTGGACCAGGGGCTAACCCAAACCCGCAGATTTATTCTCAGGCAGTTCAAACCAGAATTGAAAAAGATAAAGGCTGGGAAGACACCCCCAAATTACAAGGCATTAGTGCAAGAGCTTATTCAAGGACAAAAGAGGCCAACGCCGGTTTACCGTTTGGTGGAAGCCACTGGTCCTGACCATAGCAAGCAATTTACCGCCCAAATCTTGGTGGAGGGGGAGGTTTTGGGCAGGGGGACTGGAAAGAGTAAGAAAGCGGCTGAGAGCCAAGCAGCCAGAGCAGCTTGGGAAAAGCTGAGGTGCAACTATGGGTAGACGAGATTACAGACGGCGGGAGCCCAAGAAACCCAAGAAGGGGGCGCAGAAAAGTAAACCGATTTCGGAATTCGTGCCACAAGTGGAGGTAGAGGTAGTCAAGAAAAAGAGGAAGCCCGCTGAGGAATATGAGGAATAGCATACTTGGCAGCTTACCTGGAGCTTTACCGTAGTGGCAAGCTAAGGGAGCGGGTAGAGGCGGCTCTATCTTTACTTGAGAGTTGCTCCGTATGCCCGCGCAGTTGCGGTGTGAATCGTTTGGCTGGCGATGTCGGCAAGTGCTGCACCTCCCGCAAAGCAATGGTGTCCAGCTATGGGCCTCACTTCGGGGAGGAAGCCCCTTTAGTGGGCCGACATGGTTCGGGTACTATATTTTTCACTAACTGCAACCTTAGATGTCTGTTCTGCCAGAATTATTCCATTAGCCAGCTAGGCGAAGGTTATAAAGTGAGCAAAGAAGAGCTGGCTCATATGATGCTTTCCCTTCAAGCCAGAGGATGCCACAACATAAACTTGGTTTCTCCAACCCACGTGGTTCCTCAAATTCTAGAAGCACTAGAGCTAGCAGCGGAGTCCGGCTTACATCTCCCTTTAGTATACAATAGCGGTGGCTATGACTCAGTGGAGACTTTAAGGATAATCGAGGGCGTCATTGATATTTATATGCCCGACATGAAATATGACGATGAAAAGATTGCTAGAGAATTGTCGGGCATTGAAAACTATCCTGATGTAAACAGGGCTGCCATCAAGGAAATGCATCGGCAAGTGGGAGACTTGGAAATAGATGAGGAAGGAGTGGCTCAACGGGGACTCCTAGTCCGCCACCTGGTTTTACCTAGCGGTTTAGCAGGAACAAAAGGGATAGTAAATTTTCTCAGCAAAGAAATTTCCCGCAACACCTATGTCAATATCATGGCTCAATACCGTCCCTGCTACAGGGCTTTGGAAATTCCTAGTTTAGGGAGGCGAATATCCTCCACAGAATTCTATGAAGCATTATCCTTAGCTCAGGAAGCCGGGCTGACCCGGCTGGATAAGGTTTATTCCGTAGGGATTTTATACCCCGACAAGTCAGGGCGCAGAATGAGAAAAGGCATCTGAGAGTGGCATGTCTGTTCCTTGTCACCCTGACGGGAGTGAAGGGTCTCAGAATTGTCAGGTGGCTGAGAATGACAGGCATAACTCAGAACAACAAAATGGCTGAAGTGGCACATCTTTCCGCTATAGTTTATGGTCGCGTGCAAGGCGTTTTCTTTCGCTCCTTTGTCCAGAATGTAGCCAGAGGGTTGGGTTTAAAAGGCTATGTCCGTAACCTTGCTAGAGGCGATGCTGTGGAAGTTCAAGCTGAAGGAGAGAAGCAGTTGTTGAATAAGCTACTGGAACAGCTTAAAGTAGGTCCACCAGGAGCTCGGGTTGAGGGGGTGGAGGTAAAATGGGCGGACTATTCAGGCCGGTTCGACGATTTTAGCGTGAGATACTAACATAAATCCGAAGCACCAAATCCCAAATACTAAACAATATTTAAATTCAAAACTCCAATGACCAAAACAACAAGATTTTGAATTTTGGAATTAGGATTTGGGATTTGTTTAGGTTTTAGAAATTAGAATTTAGGATTTTAGATTAGCGTGGGACTTATTTAGTCTTCAAGTTGAACCCTGCCCTCGCTAATCAACCTTAAGTGCTCACAGTCCACTCCAGCTATTTGAGAAGCTTTAAGGTCAATTTCATGAGGTTCGCCGAGCAAGATTTTTCCAAAATCCTCTGTTTTCCCTTTTGTAGGGTCATCAGTGTAGGAGAACTTCTGATGGGCTTCAATAATGCCCAAATCAAAAGGCAAAGTGAAGTAAAGGTCAGCAAGGACTTTTTCGATGCCCAGCTCATACAGCGCTCCCCAACCACCCGATCTGCCCTTTCGATACTTGCTCACCGGCAGAAGACTCAAAAGGTTTGCGATACTAAAGTAACCAGAGTTACCACGAACCTTGAAGGGGGCAACGCTGATCAAGAAGTCGCTGCGCAACACCACGTTAGGCACCCAGAAGCTCTCCACAGCATAGAATTCAGTTAAAGGATTTTGCACCTCTATAAAAATGGAGTCCCGGATATCGAGCATAAGAACGTGATGAAAGTTATATCCTAGAGCTTGGTATATTGGATAAATCGATTCACCGCTAGGAGTCCCGTCAGCAATGATGATATCGGCTTTACTAACTTTCCTGATACCTCTAATAATAGTATTCAGTAGTTTGGGACTTGTAGTTACAGGGTATGGCAAGGGATAACCAGCACAGGGCTTGATCAAAACCCGTCTGGCCCAGGAAAGCTGTTTGGGAGGAATAAACACAAAATCAGAATCTTTGACAATCATTTACTTTTTATCAGCGACCAAATTTCAATCCCGATCTAATCGGGACGGAGCCGGTTGCAATAACACGATTTCGGTGGCAGCCGGAAGCTTCTCGCGCTCAAACTCCACTTCACTACTCCCTACCCTCCTCACATTTTTCTTGCCCTTAAGGAAATCTTCGACGCCGGCTATGGGATAGGCACACCCGGGCGTCTTAAAATGCATGGGAATAACTACCTTCGGCTTTAATTGGTCACATACTTGGCTGGCTGCAGATGCGTCAATTGTGAAGAAGCCACCCACAGGGGCAAACAGTATATCTACCGCACTAATTTCATGGACTTGCCCCGGGCTAAGCACATGCCCTAAATCGCCTAGGTGGCAGAGCTTCATATTATCTACGGTGAAACAGAAGACGGTGTTAGGTCCTCTTTGGTTGCCGTGAGAGGCGTCATGGTAAGTGACGATGCCCTTAAACTGAATACCTTGGGCAGTTTTTGTGCCGCCACCTCTAACCACTTCTGGCCTCCCCTGTATTGCCGAAACGTTACTGTGGTCATCATGGTCATGGCTTACCACAACAATATCCGCAGTTTCCTTGATGGGAGAATAGTTAATTCCCTCACCCACAGCGTAAGGGTCAGTGATTATTCTTACACCACCCTTAGAGGTGACTAAGAAGCAGGAATGTCCCAACCACTTTACTTTCACGTATCCTCCTGACCTTTCGCTTCACTCAAAGCTAATTCGACTAGGGTTCTGACGCCAACTCCAGTAGCCCCTTTTACTGCATAGCCGCTCTCCTTTGTCGAAAGAGCAGTGCCTGCTATATCGAGATGAACCCAAGGGGTATTATCAATAAATTCAGCTAAGAAAAGGGCAGCTGTGATAGCTCCGCCGTATCTGTTGCCTGTATTCTTAACATTGGCAATTTCGCTTTTGTTTTGCTCCTTATATTCCTCAGGCAGGGGCATTTGCCACATTTTCTCGCCGGTTTTTTCGGAAGCTCTGAGTACTTTATTTACCAGGTCTTGGTCATTGCCAAAGAGACCGCTATATAAGGTGCCCAAAGCAACACGACAAGCTCCGGTTAAGGTAGCCAGGTCTACTAAAGGAGATAAACCTTGTTTTGCAGCATAACTCAGGGCATCAGCCAGGATAAGCCTTCCTTCAGCATCGGTGCTTATCACTTCTATGGTCTTGCCATTCATGGCTTTCAGTACATCTCCCGGTTTCAGGGCGCTGCCACTGGGTAAATTCTCAGTAGCCGGGATAATGGCGGTGACATTAATCTTTGGTTTTAACTGGGCAATAGCCGCAAGTGCCATCATGACCGCCGCAGCACCAGCCATATCACCCTTCATCTCATCCATCCCCTCTGAAGCCTTAATAGAGATGCCCCCGGAGTCAAAAGTTATGCCCTTGCCTAGAAAGCCCAGAGCTTTTTCAGAATGTTTATCCCCTTTATAGCTGAGAATTATGAGCTTGGGGGCTTGGTTGCTCCCTCTCGCTACCCCCAAGAGTGCTCCCAT
Organism: uncultured Dehalococcoidales bacterium; assembly: GCA_964633085.1. Classification (GTDB taxonomy): domain Bacteria; phylum Chloroflexota; class Dehalococcoidia; order GIF9; family AB-539-J10; genus RBG-13-51-36. Next base: position 6,650 of record CAZWDC010000049.1, on the reverse strand, counting down.
GCCCATCGCTTCCATATCTTCCCGGCCGAAGACTTGGCACTCCAAATTATATCTGCGGGCTATTTCTTTTGCTGTTTCAGCCATCTGGCTGGGTGTCATATAGTTAGCTGGTTCGTTGACCATATCCCGAGCCAGGTTGGTAGCTTCAGCCATCACCTCTCCCTTGTGAACGGCTTGTTCCAGAATTGGAACTTTATCCTTTTCCCTCACCACTATCAACATTTCTGCGATATCTTCATATTCTGGCTTCTTATATCTGGTGAAGCTATAGAGCCCGAGAAGAGCGCCCTCAGCTATTGCTTCGGCAGAAGCTTCAGGCTCAATATTGCCTATGCCGGCACCGTGAAGGATTGTAGCTATCTTGTGGCAATTCAATTTACGCAGTGCCCGACAAAATTCTCCGGTTACCCCGCGAACTTTGTCCACACCGAAATCCTGACGCTTGCCCAAGCCGGCAATAGCTACTCTCTCTGCCGGCACTTTGCCAAATGTGTGGACAATGGTAATTTCCCCGAACTTACCTTTAATCTCACCTCGACTGATAAGAGAGCTAATAGCTCCGCCTAATGCTTTATCCACAGCCGCGGTAGCACCGCCTGGTTGTTCCACACCTTCGAAAATGTTTACCACAATGGCATCAGCTTCGATTTGAGCTATGTCCGCAACTATAACTTTAGTCTCCAAGATTCATCCCCCTAAAATGTGTAAATTTGGAAACATTTATTTTACTTCATTTGAGTGAAGAATTGAAGAGGTTAATAGAGGAAATTTTGTTCTTATCTGTTGGTTGCTCGCACAATTTTATCAATTACGGGAGTAATGTCCTGCGAGGTATCAACAACAAGGTGATTGCGAGGAATCTTTTCCCTTCGAGATTTCATTTTATTATACACCTCCCAGTCGGCTTCCGAGTCGTACTGAGGTATAGTTGCTTTTTCCCGCTCCAGAAGGCGTTGCCTCACCACTTCGGTGGGAGCTTCAACCCAGACCAGGATGAGCTTGGCCCCGGCTCTTTCAGCAGCCCGGTAGAGATATTCTCGATGATGCTCCAGGAGGTTTGTGGCATCAAAAATGACCGGTATTCCCTTCCTTAAAAGCTCTTCGATGAGAACATGGCAGGCGGAGAAAAGCCGCTTATTTTCAATTTCATTATACTGGGGAGAAGGGAACAGGGTTTTTCGCAAAGTGTCACTGGCTAAGATGAGAAAAGGCAACCTTTCAGCTAGCTTGCGGCAGAAAAAAGATTTACCTGCGCCTGGCAAGCCACTGACCACTATAAGCGGAGGCTCTACCTGGGGTTGAGGTAAACCATTAAGGCTTTGTCTTAATTTCTTGACATCTTCATCTAAGCCACCTGCCATAACACCACAATTATCATCCTGAGTCATCTTACGCGTCAAGATACTGTCTCCGTTTTGGTACCTTGGGGATGATTATCGAGCGCGCTTGCTATACAGGCTTCGAGTTCATGTTTTCGTCGTTCCGACTGTGTTAAGGAATGCGGTGACGACAACTGGGTCGAACTGTGTGCCAGAACAGCGCTTAATTTCGTCTATAGCTTCTGTGGTAGATAGTGCTGAGCGATATGGTCGGTCGGATATCATAGCATCAAAGGCATCGGCTATAGCCAAGATTCTGGCCCCCAACGGTATGTCATCGCCCGCTACAACTTGATGAAGTCCGCTGCCGTCATAATGGTCGTGGTGGTGCTCAATTATCTCGACTGTTCTCTTATTAACCACCGGCCGAACAATTTCGGAGCCGACGTGGGCGTGGGTCATAATGTGCTCATACTCTTCAGGTGTTAGCTTGGTAGGCTTATTCTGGATAACCTGGTCAATGGCAATTTTCCCGACGTCGTGAAGTAAACTACCCCATCGCAAGTCTTCCATTTCTTGTGGGGATAGGCCAAGTTTATTGCCTATAGCTAATGCTATCTCGCTTACCCGACGGGAATGTCCGGCAGTGTACCTGTCCTTGGCTTCAAGGGCAGATACCAATGCTTCAATGGCGCCCAGGAAAAGTTTCCTAATCTCTCCCGTCTGTTCCTCAACCTTTCCCTCCAAGTATTGCTGGTAGCCTCTGAGCTCGAGCTGTAGATGCCTTTTCTCGAGAGCTCTTTGGACGGCCAGGGAAAGTTCGTCCAAGTTGAAAGGCTTGCAGAGGTAGTCATCAGCCCCTTGCTTCAGGCACTGAATGGCCATGTTAATCTCAGTAACAGCCGTAGCCATAATAACCGCAGTATCAGGATAGTTGGATTTTATTTCCGAAAGGAGTTCGACTCCTGATTTGCCGGGCATCTTTATATCCAGGATAACCAGAGCAATCGGACTGGTAGCCAGCGTGTTCAGGACTTGCTCAGCATCCTTTGCTTCCTGACACTGGTAGCCTTCTCTGGATAATTTCTGGCACAAAACCCTTCTGATTGGCGCTTCATCATCGACAATAAGCAATGCTTCTCCCTTGCTATGCATGCTCTCAATGCCTTGCTCGTTGGTTTTAGTCTGTTTCATGGCGTCCCTCTGATATGGTTAGTGGCTGTTAATGGGCAACTCGATAATGAAAGTGGCTCCTTTGCCAAACTCACTCCTGGCGTATATGTGCCCACCGTGCTCGGTCACCACCCCATGGCAGATGCTCAGACCAAGCCCGGTTCCTTTGCCTGCTGGTTTAGTGGTGAAGAAGGGGTCGAATATCCGCCTCAAGTTTTCCTCTGAGATACCCGGGCCGTCATCTGCGATGGAAATCACCACGTTGCCATTCTGTTTTTCGGTGGTAATGGTCAGGGTTCCTTTCTTGTGTGCCTCGGTCATGAAGTATTCGGCGTTGATAATGATATTGAGGAAAACCTGCTGCATCTGGAAATAGTCAACCATGATTTCGGGAAGGTTAGGAGCAAGCCGTTTCTTGACCTCGATGCTATTCACTTTGAGTTCATAGGTGCGCAGTTTCAGCACATCCTCGATAATATTATTTATCTGGCTAAGCTGCTTCACGGGTGTGTGCCTTCGGGCAAATGTCAGGAGATTCTTCGTTACATTGGCAGCCCGCTGAGCCTCGTTGTAAATAAATTCCACGTCCTCACGGATGTCTTCAGGGATATCCTTCTCCCTGAGCAACTGGGAGAAACCGATGATGCTCGTCAGCGGGTTGTTGAGTTCGTGGGCAGTGCCGGCTGCCAATTCACCAAGGGAGGCCAGCCGGTCAGCCATCATAAGCCGCTCATTTTGTTGCTTTTGGGCAGTAATGTCTCTGGTAACATGTATAGTGCCGATGACCTCACCTTGCTTATCGAAAATCGGTGATGTTGACTCCAGGAGATGTTTTCCTAGGTGAGATTCATAGAACTCTGCTGCTGCAGGCTTCTTAGTAGTCAGTGTCTGCTGGTGAGGGCAGCCTGATATGGGTTTGTTTCCACCGTGTAGCTCGTAGCAATGCTTGCCGATGACCTGGCTGATTTCCATGTGGAACATGTCAGCAAATGCCTTGTTTGCCCGCTGGATCCGGAAGTCCCTGTCATGAATAGAAATAGCATCGGTGATGGAATCGAAGGTATTCCTCCATTCCTCGGCTGCCTGCTTTAGTGCTTCCTCTGCTTTCTTTCGTTTGGTGATGTCGGTGTATATGATGTATGCGCCAACAAATCCGCCATTAAAACGAATAGGATAACCGAGTATAGAAACATCTACCAGGCTGCCATCCTTGCGTCTTCTCACCGATTCTCTCCGAATGACTTCTCCAGCAAAAATTCTCTGCAGAGAAACGGATGCATCCTGCGCATTCTTTTCAGGGACAAGGAGTTCCCGAATAGACTGCCCCTTGACTTCTTCAGCAGGGTAGCCAAAAAGCATTTCAAACCCCCTGTTGGCCTGGATTATCCTGTTGTTCATATCAATCAAGACAATAGCATCGGGTGAGTTGTCGAACAGTTGCTGGAAGTAGGCTCTTTGAAGATTGAGTGCCTCCTCCATCTTCTTGCGCTGGGTAATGTCTCTGCAGACACAGAAGATTAGCTTCTGCCCTCCGAACATAGCCGCATTGATGCTGAGATCAACATCAAGGACCGAGCCATCCTTGCGGGTGTGCTTTGTCTCTAAGTGGAAACCTTTCTCGTCAACATTCCGCCCCATCTCCAGCAATTTCTCGGGGGGAAAGTTCTTATCCCAGTCCCAGGTGTGGAGCTCACGTACTTCCTCCGGGGTATAGCCCAGCATCTCGGCAAAACGCTGGTTGGCTTCTACCACCCTGGCGTCGACATCAAGGACGACTATCCCATCTAAGGACTGGTCAAAGAGGATACGGCGCCGAGTCGCTTCATCAGCCAGCGCCTGCTCTTGCTTCTTGCGCTCAGTGACATTCCGACCAACCTCAAGGCAGGCGACAATCCTCTCTTGAGCATCTCTGATGGGGTTAGCCGTATTCTCCCAGAAGGTGAGCTCCCCTGAAGGCAATACCCGCTGCCTCTCTGCGATGTGTGACTTACCATCCTGAAATGCCTTTTCTACCGGACATCCGTCGCATATCTTATCTCTGCCCTCAAAGACCCGGTAGCATTTCTCCCCTGCACGGTCACCGCCAGTAGTTCTTTTCGAGGGCTCGTTCTGGAAAATAATGTTATATTCTCTATCTTGTATGGTGAGGTTATCCTCCATGGCATCTATTAGTGATTGCAGCTTATTTCTCTCGGCTTGCAGTGCCTCCTCCATCTGCTTGCGCTGGGTGATGTCTCGGCAGACGCAGAAGATTAGCTTTTGTCCCCCGAACCTAGCGGCATTGATGCTGATATCAACGTCAATAACCGAGCCATCCTTGCGGGTGTGCTTGGTCTCCAGGTGGAAACCTTTCTCATCAGCTCTCCGTCCCATCTCCAGGATTTCCTCGGGGGGAAAGTTTTTATCCCAGTCCCAGGTGTGGAGCTGACGGACTTCCTCGGGGGTATAGCCCAGCATCTCGGCAAACCGCTGGTTAGCCTCTACCACCGCGGCGTCCTCATCTAGGACGACTATCCCATCCAGGGACTGGTCAATTAGGATACGCCGTCGGGTTGCTTCATCAGCGAGCGCTTGCTCCTGCTTCTTGCGTTCGGTGACGTCTCTGGCAATCTCAAGACAGGAAACAATCTTTCCTGCGCGGTCTCTGATCGGGGTAGCTGTTACTTCCCAGAGGCGTGCTTCTCCCGAAGGAGTTACCGTCTTCCTCTCTGAAGTGTGCGACTTGCCATCGCTGAATGCCTTCTCGGCTGGACATCCCTCACACTTTTTGTCTTGACCCTCAAAGACATGGTAGCACTTCTCTCCGGTGTGGTCACCCCAGAGTCTCTTGGCATGCTCAGCCATATAAATAAGGTTATAGTCCCTGTCCCGTATAGTGATGTGTTCCTCTATCGTATCTAGTAGTGATTGCAGCTTGTTCCTCTCGGCTTCTAGTGCCTCCTCCATCTGCTTGCGCTCGGTAATATTTCTGGCAATTTCAAGACAGGCAACAATCTTTCCCGCGGCGTCTCTAATCGGACTAGCAGTATTCTCCCAGAAGACAACTTTGCCTGAAGGCATTACCTGTCTCCTCTCCACGGTGTGGGACTTACCATCCTTGAGTGCCATTGCTACCGGGCACCTAGGGCACACCTTGTCTCTAAAGGCATAGACTCGGTAGCATTTCTCTCCCAGATGGTCACCATAAGTTATCCTCGAGGGCTCGTTTTGGAAAGTGATGTTATATTCTGTATCCTGGATGGTGAGCCCATCATCCATGGAGTTTATCACCGATTGTAGCTTATTCTTCTCGACTTGAAGTGCCTCCTCCATCCGCTTGCGTTCGGTGATGTCTCTGGCAATCTCAAGGCAGGCGACAATCCTCCCTTTGGCGTCTCTGATAGGGTTAGCTGTATTCTCCCAGAAGGCAACCTTCCCTGATATTACCGTCTTCCTCTCCGCGGTGTGCGACTTACCATCCTTGAACGCCTTTTCTACTGGACACCCTTCGCACACCTTGTTTCTGCCTTCATAGGCTCGGTAGCATTTCTCCCCCACATGGTCACCATCAGAAGCTATCTTCGACCTCTCATTCTGAAAGATAATGTTGTATTCTGTATCTTGTATGGTGATGGTGTATTCTATGGCGTCTATTAGTGATTGCAGCTTATTTCTCTCAACTTGAAGCGCCTCCTCTACTTGCTTGCGGTCGGTGATGTCTAGAAAGGTCCCTAGGGTGGCCTGTCTGCCACGGTACGGGATGGAGACAACTGACTCCATTATCCACTTGATGCTGCCGTTCTTATGAGTCACCCTGAATTGGTACGGCGATGTGAGTTTTCCCTTCAGCATCTTTATGGCATTTCCTCTGACCATCTCCCGGTCTTCGGGAACGACGAGCCCTAGAGCATCCTTGCCTAGCAGTTCGTCTTCTCTGTATCCGGTGGTATCCTGGAAGGTGTGGTTGATATAGCAAAATTTTCCATCCTGTACGATGTAAAGTCCAACTGGCGATTCATTGGCTAGAGTCTCGAATAAGTTTTCTGTCTCTGTTTCTTTAGCTGCTAATTTCATATATCCACTCGCTTAGTTTTTCCGACTTATCGCCGTAACGTGGCTGGTCTTCTTTCTTATGGTCTCCATCTGAGCTTTGGTGAATAGTCTCCAGCCTCGCCAGTC
>CAZWDC010000048.1:0-6768 GCA_964633085.1 uncultured Dehalococcoidales bacterium | reverse complement strand
CTGGGCAGTTGTTCAGCAAGGCATGAATGAGACGAACCGCTATGCCCGCCGCTACCACTGGCTGGGCGAAAAGGTCAGCGACTTTGTTTGCGAACCCCAGGCAGCTATCTGTTCCCAGGCTAAAGGCAAAGCATTGAACCTAGTGGCTTCAGAAAGTGCGCAAGCCAGGGAGGTCATTACTCAGGTTGCTGCCGAAGAGCGACCAAATAAGATTGTTGGCCAGCTAAATCGGCTGAAGACCCTGAACTTGCCCCAGCGACCTCACATCAGCCTGGAAGATATCCACCCTGACCGGCTGGGCAAGATTTTCCTCACCGCTTATGAACACAAACCCCAAAACTTCGAATCGCTGCTAGCTCTGCAGAGGGTAGGACCAAAAGCACTCCGCGCTCTGAGTCTTATTTCAGAGTTGGTTTATGACACCCCGGTTAGCCTGCGTGACCCGGCAAGCTATAGCTTTGCCCATGGTGGCAAGGATGGCTATCCCTATCCTGTGGATAGGAAGACCTATGATAGCAGCATCCAGTTTCTGGCACAGGCCCTAGAAAAAGCCAAAATTGGCGATAAGGAGAAGCTCGAAGCCTTCAGGCGCCTGAGGGCGTGAAGCTAACCCTAACTATCTGACTGTCGCTCCTGTCCTTCGATAAGCTCAAGGGAGGCCCTTGATTCTCCAATCAATAGAGAAGAGATTGCTTCGTCTCGATGAATCGGAACTGGCAATGACAGAAAGGGAGTGCCCAATAAATTGGGCAACTGCATCAATTTGAACAGTTCACAATGGCAGAGGAGAGTGAGCATCTGTTACCAACGAAGAATGTAGTTTACGGCGATTATGCTGCTCTTATGTAAGGCCCTAAGACTTCAGGAATTAATACTGTGCCGTCGGCTTGCTGATAATTTTCCAGCACGGCGATAAGGACTCGCGGTAGAGCCAGTCCCGAGCCGTTAAGCGTGTGAACGAACTGTGTTTTGGCATCGGGCTCAGGGCGATAACGGATATTGGCTCGCCTAGCCTGAAAGTCTCCACAATTGCTGCAAGAGCTAACCTCGAGCCATTCAGCACAGCCCGGAGCCCACATTTCAATGTCATATGTTTTGCAGGCAGCAAAGCCCAGGTCTCCGGTGCATAATTGCACCACGCGGTGAGGTATGTCCAGCATTCGACATATGTCCTCGGCATCAGCGACCAGTTTCTCCAGTTCTTCGTCAGAGCTCTCAGGGGTGGTGAGCTTATAGAGCTCCACTTTATCGAACTGATGCCCCCGCTTAATACCCCTAATATCCTTGCCAGCAGACATTTTCTCTCGACGGAAGCAAGGAGTGTACGCAACATAGTAAAGAGGCAAGCTGTCGGCGCTCAATATTTCATCGCGATGAAGGTTGGTTAACGGCACTTCTGCGGTGGGGATAAACCAAAAGTCATCTTCCTCATCGTGATATAAATTATCGCCGAACTTGGGTAGGTTTCCGGAGCCGACCATGCACTCTCGCTTTACCATGAAAGGAGGATAGATTTCTTTATAGCCGTGTTCGTTGACATGGACATCGAGCATAAATGAGATGAGCGCTCGTTGCAGGCGTGCACCCAGCCCTTTGAGAACATAAAACCTGGTTCCTGAGAGCTTCACGCCGCGCTCAAAATCTATTATCCCCAAGTTTTCCCCTAACTCCCAATGAGGCAGGGGCTTAAAGGAAAACTCCTTTGGCTTCCCCCAGGTGCGCACTACCACGTTGTCGCCCTCGCCTTTCCCTAAGGGCACAGTGGGGTGAGGAATGTTAGGCAACTCCAGCAATAGAGAATCAAGTTGAGCTTTCATCTCTTTGGTCTGCTGTTGCAAGGATGATATCTGTTCCCCCAGTTGACGCATCTGAGCCATAAGCTCGGGTGGCTTCTCTTTCCTTTGACCTAGCTGTTTGCTGGCCTGGTTGTGTTGGGCACGGAGTTCCTCCGTCTGACGAAGCAAGCTGCGGTAATCCTCATCAATCTTGAGGATGTTATCTAGAGCAAACCCATCGCCTCTTTTCTCCAGAGCCTGGCGAACAAACTCAGGGTTTTCACGAATAAGCTTAATATCAAGCATATGTAAGCTCTAAATCCTAATCTCTAAACAAATCCAAAATTCTAAATTTAAATACCAAAACTCATTTTGTTTTGAATTTTGGTCATTAGTGCTTTGACATTATATAGGATTTCGAATTTCGTGCTTAGGATTTGCCGCACGTTGCCTTGCCGTTTCATACTTCTACTCTTTTGTCTTCAGTTGGGGGAAAAGTATCACATCTCGAATAGATTGTTGCCCAGTGAGCAGCATCACCAAGCGGTCAATGCCCATCCCCAGACCACCGGTAGGTGGCATCCCGTACTCCAAAGCCAGCAGAAAATCCTCATCAGCAATTTCCACTTCCTCATCGGCAACGCGTTCCTTTAGCTGCTGGCGAAACCTTTCCCTTTGCTCTAGTGGGTCATTAAGCTCAGTGAAGGCATTAGCAACCTCCATACCAGCTACAAACCCCTCAAATCTCTCCACTAACTGGTCATCACCCCGCTTCCTCTTCGCCAGAGGTGACATGTCGACAGGGTAATCCAGCAGAAAAGTTGGCTGAATAAGCTTGGGCTCGACAAGAGTGGAAATCAACTCTTCTATGAGCTTGCCTCTCCCTTTGCTTGGGTCAACTTCCATTCCCAACTTTGCCATCCGCATTCTCAACGAACCGGCATCAGGATAGTCCTCAAAATCAATTCCGCAGTAATCCTTTATGGCCTCACGAAGATAGAGCCTTTGCCAGGGAAGACCAAAGTCAATGGTTTGGCCATTACGAACAATCTTGGTATTACCCAAAACTTCCTGTGCTACATATCTGAGCATCTCCTCAACCAATCTCATCATGTCATTGTAATCACTATAGGCCTGATAGCACTCAAGCAAGGTAAATTCCGGGTTATGCCTCACAGAAATGCCTTCATTGCGAAAGGCACGCCCTATCTCGTAGACCCTGTCAAAGCCACCGACCACCAGTCTCTTGAGGTGGAGCTCCAGAGCAATTCGCAGATAGAGGTCTTGGTCAAGTGCCTGATGATGGGTGACAAAGGGGCGTGCCAGTGCTCCACCAGCATGAGGTTGAAGCACAGGAGTTTCTACCTCCATAAAATCTTGCTTCTCAAGAAAGGTTCTTATGGCGGCGACAATCTTGCTACGCAAAACGAAGATATTTCTGCTTTCTTCGTTGGAAATAAGGTCCAGATATCTCTGCCGATAGCGCTTTTCTACATCGGCTAGCCCATGCCACTTCTCCGGCAACGGGCGAAGAGATTTACAGAGCACGGTAAAGTCAGATACCTCTAGGGTGAGCTCTCTGGTTTTTGTTTGGAAGAGTCTTCCCCTAGCTCCAATAATATCACCGATATCAATATCCTGAAGAAGTTCGTACCTCTCCTTGCCCAGGACGTCATAGCGCAAAGAAAGCTGTATCTTCCCCGAGCCATCGCGAATATCAACGAAAGACATCTTACCCATGGAACGCTTGGATATAATGCGGCCAGCCAATGATATGTCCTGAGAATCCTCCCCTTGCTGCTCGAAAAGAGTTTTCGCTTCTTGAACAGTATGGCTAGGATGGTAGGAATGGGGGTAGGGGTCTATGCCTCGAGCCCGAATCCTGCCCAGGCTATCCAGCCGCTGTTCGGTTATGCGTTCTAATCTTGAAGCCATCAGGATTACACCACTCTCAAGATCTCCTTAGCATCCTCTGCTAGATGCTCGGGCACCATTATTTTCACGTCACCCAGTCCATCAATTGTAAGCCCGTAAATCAGCCCGGCACTCTCGTAGCTTAACAGGACTGGTATGCCTTCGCTCTCCAGCCGTCCCTTGATTATTTGGGCCTCCATGTATTTGGCAGTGCGCACAGTAACTAGTTGTTCCCCTGCTGACATAGTTCTGACCTTGGTTTATTCTAACAGAAACTGTTGGAGTATTGCTAAAAGGATGGACATTATATAAAATTTGCGATGTTGCCCGAAAGACTGCAACAAAAAATTCAAAGGAGGGAAGGTGATTTGCATGCGCTTGGAAGACATCTGCTACTAGAACTAAAAATGTGTAACAAGGAGGTGCTAGATGATTTAGATTTTCTCAGAGAGTGTCTTAACGAGGCTGCTATTCAAAGCGGCGCCACCGTAGTAGGCGAGTCGTTCTATCACTTTTCTCCCTACGGAGTGAGCGGAGTGGTCAATATCGCTGAGTCTCATATTGCTGTTCATACCTGGCCGGAATATGGTTATGCTGCCGTAGATGTTTTTACCTGTGGAAATAATGTGGACCCGGAAAAGGCTGCTAGGTTGATAGTAGAGAGACTAGGAGCCCAAAGCCACTCCTTAATTGAACTTCGTCGGGGGATCGTGGAGGACAGCCAAGTAAGGTGCACAAAATGAAAGATAGCGACCCTGACAAACGTAGCTGGTTCTCTGACTATATAAGTCCTCACCTTACTGCGCTGCACAGCATTAAGGAGAGAATATATTCAGGGCGAAGTAAGTTTCAGTCCGTGGATATTATCAACACGGGCGGCTTCGGCATTTGTCTTGTCCTCGATGGCAAGATTCAGTCCAGCGAGGCGGATGAGTTTATTTATCACGAAGCTCTAGTACACCCAGCTATGCTTACCCATCCTCAGCCAGAGACCATATTCATTGCTGGGGGAGGCGAGGGTGCCACCTTAAGAGAAGTCTTGGCACATAAGACGGTAAAGAGAGCCGTCATGGTGGATATTGATGAAGAGGTGGTAAATCTTTGTCGTCGCCTCTTACCCTCCTGGCACCAAAATGCCTTCGCTGACCCCAAGACAGAGCTTCATTTCGCCGATGCCAGAAAATACCTAGAGAAAAGCAGTGAGAAGTTTGATGTCATCATCATTGACCTGGTGGACCCTTTAGAGCAAGGGCCAGCGCGCTTGCTGTACACTCAGGAATTCTACCAAATAGTTAAACAAAAATTAGGGTCTGATGGCATTATGTCAGTGCAGGCTGAACCTTCGGAATGGAGGAACCTAGATAATTTCACGGCTATTGTTAATACCTTGAGAAACGTTTTCCCGATAGCTCGCCCGTATCAGGCTCACATACCCTCCTTCTTGAGCTTATGGGGCTTTGTGGCGGCTTCTCAAACTCTTGACCCCTCTGAACTGACTCCCGAGGCAGTTGACACCAGAATTTCAACTAGAATATCAAAAAAGCTAAAGTCCTACGATGGCCTTACCCATAAAGCCATGTTCACTATCCCCAAGCATATTCGCCAGCAGTTAGCGGCTAGCAAAAGAGTCATCACTGATAAACAACCTATCTCTGCCTATTGACGCAGCCGCACAAATTACCCACAACATCTCTTTACTAATTCCACCTAAGAAGTAACTGCCCACGCCGATGCCATAAGAGAGTTTTCTGTTATTCTGAGGGAGTCCCGATGAAATCGGGACGACCGAAGAATCTCGGTATCCTTCGCGGAGCCTGTCCTGAGCGCTGTAAGATTCTTCGCGGAGTTTACCCTGAGCGGGGTTAAATTCTTCGCCCCGACATGTCGGGGCGAAGAATGACAAGAAGCGAAGGGCTCAGGACGACATGGCAAACTGAATAGTTACTAAAAAGGCCGCATTTTAAGGTCCACGTATAGCGATGCCAATGACAGAAGCAGGCGGCCTATCTATGTCGTGCCAAGCTCCTTAACTATCCGGACTTTTTGTCTCTTCCCTGGCAGAACCCGCTGCCTCCTCTACTTTGGAAAGATACAGTTCACTTGTGCTGGATTTCACCCGAGGCACTACTTTTCCACCACAATGAGGGCACTGCAGCTCTTCAGCTTGTCTCATGCTAAGGAAGATGCTGACGACGCCCACGACCACCAGCGCTATTCCTACCCCCATTACCACCCACGAAACCCTTTCCCCAAAGTCAGGCCTCCTTAGAAAAAGGCCAAGGACTATTAACGCAGCACCCAGAATCACCCACACCAATACCGTTATGATATCGTACTTTTTGTAAGTCATTCTCCCACCTCCTGTTCTTGATTATACTATATTTATAGATAGCATCTATCGTCTGTGTTGTCCAGTCCCTGCCACTTCCTGGGAGGCTCAGGCACAGGACTACGATTAGCATATGATAAACTATTCTTCTAACAACCCTGTCCTGTTACTCTGACTTTGAACGATGGCTTCTGGCGACGAAGCTCCATCCGAGCACAAGGATTCCCATAATCTCACTTTCCGGAGTCCAGTCTGGATATGGATAAGGCGGAGATAAGCTCCGCCACTCTATGTTATTCGTATAAGTATTATGCCCAAAATAACTATTTAGTAAGGTTAGTAAGGTATCCCATTAATACCTCATCATTGTTGTATCGCCTCACTACTGGACACTGCCACCTCTGCAGTAACTAACACGGAGATAAAGCTATGGTTATACTTGTCGAGACACCATAGTCAGCACAAAGCTCAAGTGGGTCTGTCCCAGACCAGGCATAATCATATAATCAATTGTGGCTTCCTCGCTCAGCGGACTTTCGTCTCAGACCTTGTAATCTACCTTATTGTTAGTTTTCAATTAATGGTCAGATGTGAGTTATGGGGAACTCCTCAGTCGGTCTTATCAACCTCTTGCCGCCGCCCCAATTCTTGCAGGTCACATCCCAGTGCTAGGAGGAGATCCCGCACCGCGTGATCCTTTTCCATTCGGTGTCGCATTGGCAACTCCGGATGGATGGTGTAGTAATTACC
>CAZWDC010000047.1:0-4330 GCA_964633085.1 uncultured Dehalococcoidales bacterium | reverse complement strand
ATCTCAGTGCACTCATTGTGGAGCTTGTATCACCATTTGTCCTACTGAGGCTTTCTCTCTAGAGCCCAAAACAAGGAAAGTGCTCTTTGACCATAATAAGTGTGTTGTCTGCGGACTCTGTGTTAAGGCCTGCCCGCCTCGAGCGATGATACTGTATTTTTGACCATCCCAATAAAGCGGGACTCGTAATGACAAGAAGGGCAGGGTCTGTGAAAGGGAATAATCCATGTCTGAGCCACGCTTCTACCGTCACTGGATTAAGGATAGCGGGTTGGTTTCTTTTGAAGTAGCGGTAAAGCAGACAGACCTCTACATCCGCTCTCAGCGCAATCTGAAAGATAAAGCTCTTGACTCCGTGCTAAAGCATCGTGGTTCTCTCGAGGCGTATATCGCACATCATCCTCTTTTCCTGACCACATTGGAGCCTTATCAGGCTGAAGCCGAAGCCCCCGCCATCGTCAAAGAAATGGCCAGAGTATCTCAGTTGACAGGCGTTGGCCCTATGGCTGCGGTAGCGGGCGCCATTGCTGAAGCAGTAGGTCGGGATTTGCTCGCTTTCTCGCCAGAGGTAATCGTGGAGAATGGTGGCGATATTTTTCTGAAAATATCTAAAAAGAAGCTGGTAGGTATCTATGCTGGTCAATCCGCTTTTACCAAAAAAATTGCCCTGGAAATCTTGCCCCGAGAAACACCGCTGGGCATATGTACATCTTCAGGGACAGTAGGACATTCTTTAAGCCTGGGCAGCGCTGATGCTGTTATTGCCCTTTCCCCCTCGGCTGTTTTGGCTGATGCCGCAGCCACTGCTCTAGGCAACATAGTCAAGGCCGCGGCTGACATCCCTGAGGCGATTGAAAAAGCTCAGAGTATCGAGGGGTTACGCGGTGTGGTTATTATTGTGGGTAACAAGATGGGTGTCTGGGGCAAGGTGAAAATCGTGCCCCTTGATTAAAATACTCTATGAGAATCTTGCGATTTTCGCAGGGCCTTGTTAATTTGGAATCAAATTTTATTGAGGGTACCCAAAAAGTCGCAAGACTTTTTGGGTTAATTTAGTCCTTTCCTTTTTGCCTCAAGCAGTGATAAAGTTTTAAGCAATGAGAAACTCGCCCAACCTGCGTGTGCAAATAGCCCCTCGGCGTCATAAGGGGCTAATGCTGTCCAATCCTGTGATGATAGCTGCTGGCATAGCTGGCTATGGCACAGAGTATGCTGAAATTGCTGATATACAAAAGTTGGGCGCTATTGTTTGTAAAGGGACGACACTCAAGCCCAAAATAGGCAATGCCCAGCCACGACTGGTGGAAACCGCTGGTGGCCTGCTCAATTCAGTGGGCTTGGAAAATATCGGTGTGGACGCTCTGATTAAGGAAAAAGCGCCTGTCTGGGCAACATGGCGAGTTCCAGTTATTGTTAATGTGGCTGGGGAGACAATAGACGAATATGTAGCTGTGACAAGAAAGTTGGAAGGCGTGCCCGGGGTCAGTGGCATTGAGCTAAATATTAGCTGCCCTAATGTTTCCGCGGGAGGGATGGAATTTGGTACAGACCCCCAGCTTGCCGCTCGGGCAACTTCAGCGGTTAAAGCTGCCACTACCTTACCGGTTATCGTAAAGTTGAGCCCCAATGTAACCGATATTAAGGAAATCGCCTTAGCTGTGGAAGAAGCTGGAGCCGATGCCCTATCCTTGATTAACACACTGAAGGGCATGGCAATTGATATAGACCAAAGGAAGCCACGCTTAGGGAATATTGTCGGCGGACTTTCTGGTCCGGCTATCAAGCCTGTAGCTCTTTACATGGTCTTTGAGGCAGCCAAGGTGGTCCATATTCCGGTGATAGGCTGTGGTGGCATTGCTTGTGCTGAGGATGCTCTGGAGTTCATTATGGCTGGAGCCACCGCCATTCAGATTGGCACAGCCTGTCTGACCGACCCTCGAGTCGGTCTCAGTGTATTGGAAGGAATAGAAAGTTTCCTAAGGCAGAACGGGATTAAAAATCTAGCCGAGCTCATTGGTACCGCTCAGGATTAAGTTTCATAATGACCATAGCTGCCTTGGGTCGAGACAACTTGCCCGTCCACAGCTCAGGATGCATTGAGAGCTTCTTCAGCGTCCAGCTTAATGCTATTTACTTTTCTCTGCCTCGCTAGCCTTGCTCAAAAATGTAGTCATTATATCTATGGGTAGGGGGAAGATTATGGTATTAGTTTTTTCTGTAGTAATGCTCGTCAATGTCTGTAAATAGCGAAGCTGAAGAGCTGACGGCTGACTGGAAATCACTCTGGCAGCCTCGGCCAATTTCTCGGCTGCCTGGTATTCACCCTCGGCATGAACTACCTTGGCTCTCCTTTCCCGCTCAGCCTCAGCTTGGGCGGCCATCGCTCGTTGCATTGTCTGCGGCAGTTGCACCTCCTTAACCTCCACCATGCTCACTTTTATACCCCAGGGGTCGGTGCCTTCATCTACTATCGTCTTTATCTTTTGATTAAGCCTGTCCCGTTGAGCTAATAACTCATCCAGCGTAGATTGTCCGACGACATTTCGTAAAGTGGTCTGAGCAAGGAGCGAGGTTGCCTTGATATAATCGAGTACCTTGAGAATAGCATCGGCGGGATTGACCACCCGGAAGTAAGCTACGGCGTCAACCCGGACAGTAACGTTGTCCACTGTGATGCACTCTTGCTGGGGGACGTCCATGGTGACTATCCGAAGGTCAACTTTCCGCACAGTCTCAATAAAAGGTATAATCAAGACCAAACCTGGCCCTCTCAGACCCACGAATCTGCCCAGTCGGAAAACGCCCACTCTTTCATACTCTCGAACGACTTTGATAGCTGCCGACAGAAATATTATTACTACTACTGCGATGATAAAATAAACAAACCAGCTCATGCTCCCTCCTTTTCTTTAGATTTTCTGGTCACCCACAATTTCAATCCTTCGGTTTTGGTTATTATCACCTCCTCTCCAGGTTCTATTGTACTACCTTCAGCTATGGCTGTCCATAGCTCTCCCTCAGCCAGAACCGTACCCCGGGGATTGAGGGTCGTGCGCGCCACAGCTTCCTTCCCTATCATCTCCTCGACGCCAGCCGAGAGTTTTTGCCTCTGACCTTTGACAATGGCGTAAATGACGAAACCAATAAAGGCGACAGCAAAGATTATGGCTATAATAATTGGTCCTGTTATCTCCACAGCACTACCTTTTCATTCCTTTAGTTTCTTTTTCACCCACAATTTCAGTTGTTCCACTTTTGTTATTATGACCTGTTCACCGGGCGCCACGGGGCCGTTTTCGGATGTCGCCGTCCATAATTCTCCCTCGGCGAGAACCGTGCCTGTAGGGTCGAGTGGTGTTTTGGCTATAGCTGTTTTCCCAATCATTCCTTCAGCCCCGGTCGCCTTGCGTTGTCTTTGCCCGCGAATAATGGCGCCGAGGACGAAGATGGCGAAAGCGGTAAAGCCTACTGCCACCCCGGCGATTAGCCTCTTATCTACCTCTATGCCCGGGCTGTGGCTGAACAATATCAGCGAGCCAAAAATCAACGAAATTATGCCTCCGGCGGTCAATAGTCCAAAGCTGGCAGTGAAATACTCGGCAATAAAAAGTCCCACTGCCAGTAGAATAAGGGCTATGCCTCCCCAGTAGGCATCGAGCACGCCTAGAGAATAGAACGCCAGGAAAAGACTAATCCCGCCAATCACGCCAGGGAACACCAATCCCGGGCTGTAGATCTCAGCAATCAACCCTATGGTAGCCAGGGTAAGCAGGATGTAGGCAATGTTGGGGTCGCTGATGGTTTGTAGGAATTTTTCAATGTCATTCATTTGGTTTCTGGTGGTACCATAGCCCGTGGTATCAATGGTAACTTCCTCGCCACCGGCTAAGGTGACCTTCCAGCCATTGATTTGCCCAATAAGGCTGTCCAGACTCTCGGCTCGCAGGTTGATAAGGTTACATTCCAAGGCATCAACATCGGTGAATGATTTACTTTGTGTAACCGCTAGCTCGGCTTCTTCCATATTCCGGCCACGCTCTTCAGCTATAGTCCTCATCCACTTAGCTGAGAACTCGACTATTTTCTTCATCTGGTCTTCGGGTATCTCCTGTCCCCCAGCAGATACAGGGTGGGCAGCGCCAATGGTCGTGCCCGGCGTCATTGCTGCTATATGTGCGGATAGAGTGATGAAAGTTCCCGCTGAGGCAGCCCAGGCACCTTTAGGTGAGACGTAAACCACGATGGGCACATTGGCATTCATGATTCTTCGGACTATCTTCTCAGTTGAGTCAAGAAGCCCGCCTGGAGTGTTTAGCTCAATTACGCACGC
>CAZWDC010000046.1:0-4233 GCA_964633085.1 uncultured Dehalococcoidales bacterium | reverse complement strand
GGGGCGGACGACACTTAATTACATTAGCAATATAAACTTCCTCTCGCCGTAAACCAATTGAGGCTAACAGTTGATCTAGAAACTGCCCGGCTGGACCAACGAAGGGGCGCCCTTGCTGGTCTTCATGCCACCCCGGTGCCTCACCAATAAAAAGTAATTCCGCATCCTCAGCCCCTTCACCAGGCACGACTTTAGTGCGATATTTAGCTAGCTCACAATCACGACAGGCTTTGATCTCCTCATAAAGTTGTGCTAAAGCTGACATCTAACACGATGGTAGCATATCTACCTTTGTCGGTCAATTCGGGCTGTTTATGGACCTCGATAAGTCGGGGCTCAACTTATTTACTCTTCCTCTTCGTCTCGCTCCCAAATAGGCTCGGTGAATTGGTCAATAAATTCAGCTGTGACTCTCTTGGCTATTCTATCCATCTCCTCGTCCACTTGCTCAGCCAAATGACTAAGCTCAGTCAAGTCAATTGTAATTCCCAGCATCTTAATTAGAACACGAAGCACAGCCAGGGAAGCCTTGGGATTTGCTATTTGCGTAGCATACGCTGGCACTTCCCCCAGCAAGCAAATGCCCTCCATCCCTTTTTCTTTGGCCATTCCCAATATCAATCCATTCAACCCAGCGATGCGAAGGTTACCTCTCAGAATCACATTATATTTACTCAACTCGTCAATTAAGTCAGAAGTGGTTGCTGCTCCCCAGACTTTTATCTCTTCACTATGGTGGATGCGTGTTACCGCAGCAGCACAACTATATACCCTTGTCACCCTGAACCTTTGCGCTACATCCAACACACAATTAACCAGCTCGTATCCTTTGAAACTAGGCTGTTCCTCACCGATAAAAATCAGCAAGCTCTTATCCCGTTCAGACCGGGACTGCCAATAATAAAACTTGCTCTCAGGGAAACGAGGGCTTTCCACTACATTGTCCTTGACTGTGACCCCCATTGGTTCAAAAAAGTGAATAGGTTCAATCTCCCCTATTTCCACAGCATTTAGCTTTTCCACAAGATACTTCGCTGCGGTTAGCGAAACATCGCCAATGCCTGGCCAGGAAGCAAGCATGACGCAACTCTTGGGACGCGGTTGCCTATAAAGTTTATAAAGCCTTATCATGTCTTTCACAATTTAACTTCTCTTGGTCGCCACTGATACATGAGAGCAGTACAAAGGAGGTGTTTGCAAAATCCCACCTACCCATCTTACTTCCTGCCCTATGCCGAGAAGCTCCTTCAACACTTGATATACATTGCCGGCAATCATAGTATCCTTCACCCTGCCCACTATTTCACCATTCTCTACCTTGTATCCCAGCAAAACGTTGCCACTGAAGTCACCAGCCAGAAGATTACCCTGTTCAGCACCAATAACTTGCTCCACAATCAATCCTTCTTTCATATCCTCCACCATAGCTTGGAAAGAAACGTCTCCCTTCTCCATAATCAAAGAGCTTATAGCCGGGCTAGGGAAGCCACCATCACCTCGCCTACCGTGACCGGTACTGTGCGTGCCAGCTAAAGCTGCTGTTTGCAAATCGTAGAGAAAATTCGTCACTACTCCCCTTGTAACAAGCGGCACACGGCGACTCGGTATCCCCTCATCATCAAAAGGATAACTCCCGACACCGTAAGCTACAGTAGCATCATCCCATAAGCTTAGCTTTTTGTCAAAAACTTGTTCCCCTAATTTGTCTCTTAAAGGCGAAGCCCCTTCCAGGACTGCTCTGCCATTAAAAGCCAGCGTTAGAGGGCTCAGCAGAACGCTGGCTACCCCACGAGGTGTAAAAATTACTGGCAGCCACTTGGTAGACACAGTAGCTTTTTTCTTCGCCATTTCCAGTTGCCATATCACTTCATCAGCCAGTTTGTCAATCCCGACAAAGTCGCGACAACATGAGCTCGCACTATCACCTACAAAAAGCATATCTGTATCCTGAACAAGAATGCCCTCCAGGCTGAGGACAAAAAAGCTCTTGTCATACTTTCCTTCACCGCCCTGAGAGTTAATTAAGGAAATGGAGCTCGTCCCTTTGGTTACGTGAACGTCACAAAGGATGTCTGGAGTATGTTCCTTAACCCTAGCTATAAGCTCTTTCCCAACCTCAACCATTTTCTCCATAGTTATTTCTTCTATTTTAGGGTCGAAGATGCTCACTCCCGAATAATCACGATAGAATCGGGAAGGGAATTGAAAATTAGCTGGACTGCCAAATTGAGAGGTTTCCACAGCCATGTCAACCAAGGCTTCTATATCATACGCTCCTTTAGCAGCCGCACAGCCAATTCTGCCCTCTCGGAAAATCCGCAAGGCTATACTGCTACTTTCCTTGGTCTGAACTTGTTTTAGTTCATTGGCTTCAAAGTGTATCGTCGTTGCCTGAGCCGAAGCTGTAAAAACCTCAGCTTGCTCAGCCACCTTCCCAGCCGAGCGAAGAACCTCCAAAAGATGTTCCATCTTAAATCCTAATCCCCAATACCTAAACTCCTTTTGTCCGAATTTTGGTCATTAGTGCTTGGCCATTGCTTAGGATTTCGTATTTCGTGCTTAGTATTTATTGCCTGCCTCCTACCACACAATGACGAATCCTGATATGTGGGCTCCCATTAGAAACAGGTAATGGATATTGCTCCCCTTTGCCACAGCCACCACCCTGATTCATCTCCAGGTCTTCGCCTATGGCATCTATACTTCCCAAAGTGTGGAAAACATTACCGCTCAACACCACGGGGCGTAACAACTCTGCTAATTTCCCGCGGCGAATCATGTAAGCTTCCCCAGCAGAGAAAGTGAACATCTCCAGGCTAGTTGTCCCACCGTACCAGTCCTTAACGTAAACCCCCTCCTCAATATCACTGAGCATTTCCTCAAATGAAGCGCTACCTGGCTCAATGTAGGTATTGCTCATTCGCACTATAGGGGGAAAGAGGTAATTAATAGCTCGGGCATTCCCCGTAGTCCTTTCTCCCATCTTCGCCGCTGTTTCTCGCGAATGAAGCCTCCCCTCCAGAATCCCCTCCCGGATAAGATAGGTTTTAGTTGCCGGCGTCCCTTCATCGTCGTATTTGTAACTTCCCCGCAAGTTAGGAATTGTCGGGTCATCAACGATATTGAGATGCTTGCCGCCGAATCTTTTGCCCAAGACCATGATTTGCCGCAGATTCTCATTTTGATATACAAAATCCGACTCGGATAAATGCCCGAAGGCTTCGTGAATAAAGACTCCAGCCAGAATAGGGTCTAAGATTACGGTATATTCTCCACCTTTTACTTGGGCAGCGGAAAGAAGAGCGGCAGCACGCCTCGCTATTTCCCTGGCTTGCTCATGCAGCCCTTCAACGACAGAAAACTCACCATTGCTGCCCAGGCTTAGCCCGGCTTGCTGAATTTCGCTATCTGTGCGAGCTATGGCTGTCAATCGTAAGGTAAGGTCGGACTTAATTTGCTCTATGTAGCTGCCTTCCAAATTAGCGAAAATAGTCCTTCGCTTCATGTCACGATAATTAATTCGTGTGCTCTGGATCTTCGGGCTACTTAACATAATATCATTATAGCTATCTAAAAGCTCTTTCTTGGTCGCCAATGGTATGTTTGTGGCATCCTTCTGCAACAGGGGAATCACTGTGTCCACCACGGGGTCTGTGGGGAAAAGCTTGAATGGTTCCCTGCTAGCTAGGCTTGCCTCTTTCACTGCCAGAGCCACCTCCTCCTTCAACCCATCTATATGATTAAAGCTGACAAACCCCCAACTGCCTTTGACCAAAGCACGGACATTGCCACCAGAATGACGAGCTCGGCTTATCTCCTCCAGCCTCTCCCCTCTATACACAATGCTGGTAGTCCGGCTCTCCTCAAAATGAATTTCAATATAGTCGGCATTATGCCCTTTCAGGGCTTCAGTAACCAGGTCTCGCACGCCCTAATTGTAGCCTCTGCCAGGAATAAAGGCAAAGAACCGTGCCCATCTCCACGATTAACCCCCTTTCTCTGCGCATGTCCCTCACCGCCAAGGCTAAGCTGCACAACAACTTTCCAATATAGTAGAATGTTATCCAATCAGTTGTTATTATCTAGATGCAATGAAATTCCTGGATAAACTGCTCAATGCCAGCCAAAAGAACAAAAGCTGGCTATGCATCGGACTCGACCCCGACCCCGAACTCATGCCCGAGGTGGACGTTCTACAATTCAACAAGGCTATTATTGAGTCTACCTGCGACC
>CAZWDC010000045.1:0-6807 GCA_964633085.1 uncultured Dehalococcoidales bacterium | reverse complement strand
AGTTTGGTCGTGTGGAGGCACATAAGCCTCATATCCGTAAATTTTACCGAGCGTGACTAACATTCCTTGAGCGATTCCGTGATCAACCTCTGGTTCTTCAGTAAAACCTTGGGCCTCAGGTCTTACTGAAATTTCTTCCACAACCTTATAGATACCGCTTCTTTCAGGTGGCACTGGTTCGAAAATCTTATATTGCCTTACAACTCGCCTAATGGTATCCCGCCAAGTTGGATTGGTCTTAGTTTTGGGATGACCTTCTACGATTTTGTTAATCTCAGATAAATGACCTTGCCCGCCTAATTCTAACAGGGCATCTTTGACAACAGCTTTCCAAGTTAATTTTTGCTTGTCTATTTTAATTGGCATATCCAAACCCCGTAGTTTTACAAATATTCTTCTCGCTATATGCATTCCCAACAAGTTTCATCCCATCATTCATATACTTCTACCCTTCCCCAAAGCTTATGAGTCTATTGATATGAGTCTGACACGCATAGAATCTCTACAGGACAACTTGCGATTCTTTCTAGCCACCATCATTATAGTCCTTTGGTTGTTTTTGTTGAAGCCTTCTTCCTATGTTTGCTCTGCTTTATATATCCCTGAAGAGCTAGTAAAATAACATAGATGACTGTCACACCTCTCAGAAAGCAGTATCTCAGGGTTAAGCAGAAGTATCCTGAAGCTATCGTTTTCTTCCGCTTAGGCGATTTTTACGAAACCTTTGACGAGGATGCCAAAGTCGCTTCGCGAGAATTGGATGTTGTCCTGACCTCCCGGGAGATGGGCAAGGGGCAGAGGGTGCCCATGGCCGGCATACCGCACCACGCTCTGGACAACTATCTGGCTAAGCTCATCAACCGCGGTCACAAAGTAGCTATTTGTGAGCAGCTTACTCCACCGGGCAAGGGGCTGGTGGAAAGGGATGTCATTCGGGTGGTGACGCCGGGGACGGTGGTCGAGCCCAACTTGCTTAAGAGCAAGAGCAATAACTATCTAGCCAGCCTGGTTGTTGAAGACGAAAAGGCCGGGGTCGCCTACGTTGATATAACCACCAGCGAGTTTGCTACTACTCAGCTTTCTACTGAAAAAGTCCTGCCTGAATTGGAGCGACTCCAGCCCAGCGAGCTGCTTATCCCCCAAGATGCCCAAGACTATGCTCAATTGCCGTTCACCATAACTCGACTCGATGACTACTGGTTTGATTTGGAGATTGCTCAGGAAGCTTTGTTGGAACATTTCAGCGTGGCTACCCTGGAAGGCTATGGCTGCGCCCGTTTGCCCTTAGCTATAAGAGCCGCCGGCGCCCTGATACATTATGTCAAGGAAACGCAAAAGGAAACCTTGCCCCAATTAAACAAACTGTCCACCTACTCCACAGGTTCCTTTATGACCCTCGACGGTCAGACTATCCGCAACTTGGAGCTTTTCCAGGGCGGCAGATGGGGAGAAACTGGCCACTCCCTTCTCTCCGTCATTGACCTGACCAAGACACCCATGGGTGGCCGGCTGCTCAAAAATTGGCTGGGACATCCCCTTCTGGACCTCGACCAACTGAATCGGCGGCAGGAGGCAGTGGCCTGGTTTCACCAAAATAACTTAGCTCGCCAAAAAGTTATGTCTCTTCTGTCAGATATTGCTGACCTGGAGAGGCTGGTTAACCGAGTGAGCAGTGGCAGGGTTATACCTCGAGAGTTGCTAATGCTTCGCTCCAGTTTGGAAAAGGTGCCGGACTTGAAAGAGGCAGTGGTGAATGGCGAGGTAATGAATTGGCTGAGTGCCGAACTTACCCCTGATTTAATCAGGGGCTGCCCTGAAATTGTGGACTTAATCGCCAGAGCTATCGCTGACGAGCCTGGGGACTTGGAGCAAGGTGGTGTGATAAAGGAAGGGTTCTCCTCTGAGCTGGATGAAAGTCGCCGTAATTCCCGACAGGCTAAGCAATATCTAGCTAGCCTGGAGCAAAGGGAGAGGCAGCGCACAGGGATTAAGTCCTTAAAAGTGGGCTACAATCGGGTGTTTGGCTATTATATCGAGGTATCTCGGGCTAATCTCAGCCTGGTTCCCTCTGATTATATTCGTAAGCAGACTTTAGCGGAAGCGGAAAGATTCTTCACCCCCGAACTTAAGGAGTATGAATCACTGATCCTCAATGCTCAGGAAAAGATTGCTGACCTGGAATCTGCCATCTTCCGTCAGCTTTGCCAGCAGATAAGTGCCTCGGGTGAGCAAATTTTAGCTACTGCCAGAGCCATCGCTCAAATTGATGCCCTTTCCAGCTTTGCTGAGGTCGCAGTGCGCTATAGTTATGTCAAGCCAACGCTGACCAACGATGACGTTATAGATATCAAGGGAGGACGCCATCCCATTGTGGAACAGGGCATAGGCCGGGATAATTTTGTTCCTAACGATGCTTATTTGTGTAATAAAGATAACCAGCTTATCATACTCACCGGTCCCAACATGTCGGGGAAGTCCACCTACCTCAGGCAAGTAGCCTTAATCATCCTTTTAGCTCAGATGGGAAGCTTTGTCCCGGCCGATTCAGCCCATATTGGAATAGTTGACCGCATCTTCACCCGCATTGGCGCTCAGGAAGACCTAGCCGCCGGACAATCCACCTTTATGGTGGAGATGACCGAGGCAGCCAATATCCTGAATAATGCTACTCCTCGTTCCTTTATCATCCTGGATGAGATTGGGCGGGGCACTTCCACCTATGACGGCCTCTCCATTGCCTGGGCGGTAGCCGAGTTTATCCATAACCACCCTAAACTGGGAGCGAAAACTCTCTTTGCTACCCATTATCATGAATTAGTAGACCTGGCTGATATCCTGCCCAGGGTGAAAAACTTCAACGTGGCGGTGGCTGAGAAAGGCGATAGAGTTATATTTCTCCACAAGATTGTCCCGGGAGGCACTGACAAAAGCTACGGCATCCACGTAGCTCAGCTAGCTGGCTTGCCCAAATCGGTAGTTGTTCGAGCGCAAGAAGTCCTGGCTGAACTGGAAGGCCGCGCTCCTAAAAAAGGCAAGGTTCCCCGCCATAAAGCTTCACTCCAGATTCCTCTTTTCTCGAAAGGGTCTCGACTGGCGGAGGAAATTGCTCGGCTGGACGTTGATTCCCTGTCCCCTCTGGAAGCCATCACCAAGCTTTATGAACTCAAGCGCATAGCTCAGGAGAGTGAGGATTCACCACCCTGAGGCGAAAATCCAAAATCCTAATCCCTGATTTAATCAGGGACTAAACAAGCTCAAAATTCAAATCTCCCCCGACGTAATCGGGGTCAAAACGACGTTGGATTTTGAATTTGTTTAGGCTTGCCCTGAGCGAAGTCGAAGGGATTTAGTGCTTAGGATTTTGAAGATTTATGCAGTTAAGTATAATTGGGCTAAGAGATTCGCAGGGTTGGTTTGACCTAGAAGCTACTATTGAGGCATAGCGGTATGGAACTCACTCTCCGCCTTGGCTGGGATTTGAGCCAGGAAATCAACGCATTCCTTGGCTATCCCCAGGGCATCCAGATGGTACAGAGAGCGAAGCAAATCTTGCTTGCCATGCGTTACGAATTCGTCAGGAATACCTAACCGCTTCACTTTGACATCTGAGACTTCAGCCTGTTCCAACAGCTCCAGCACCCGAGCACCAAAGCCACCGCTAAGAACATTCTCCTCTACTATGACCATCTTTTTGGTGCGGTTGGCTGCATCCAGAATAAGCTCCGTATCCAGGGGCTTAGCAAATCGGGCATTGATTACCATGGCATCAATGCCCCACGAAGCTAAATGTTCCGCTGCTTCCAGAGAAGGCATGACAGTGGAGCCAATGCCTATTATGGCTACATCCTCACCTTGCTTCATTATCTCAGCTTTGCCTATAGGAAGTTGATGAAGCTCGCTGGCCAAGGGAACGCCTGGTCCCCGACCCCGAGGATAGCGAATTGCTATAGGATGCTCTGCATGGAGGGCAGTATAGAGCAGACCTTGAAGCTCATTCCCATCCTTAGGTGCGCAAACAATCATATTAGGCATCAAATTAAGATAGGATAAATCAAATATCCCTTGATGTGTTTTGCCATCCTCACCGACAATGCCGCTGCGGTCGAGGGCAAAGATGACAGGCAAATTAGGGAGACAAACATCGTGCAATATCTGGTCAAAGGCACGCTGCAAGAAAGTGGAATATATCGCTACAATAGGTATGAAGCCCTGAGTAGCCAGACCAGCGGCTAAGGTAACTGCATGCTCCTCAGAAATCCCCACATCGAAGATACGTCGAGGAAACTCCTTGACCAGAGAAGATAGGCTATTGCCCTCAACCATGGCCGCGCTTAGCACTACTACCTTGGGATTGTCTCTAAGCAGTTTACCGACCGTCCCAGCAAATATCTGACTATAACTAGGTATTGTGTCCAAGCTCTCGCTTTTAGGGGATAGACCGTGAAAGCCAGTGGGATTGTCCTCGGCTGGTTGGTAACCCTTGCCCTTTGTAGTCAAGACATGGACAATGACCGGCTTGTCGTGATTCTTAGCTTGAGTCAGAACTGTTTCCAATTCAGCAATATTATGACCATCTATCGGACCAAGGTAAGTGAAGCCAAGATGCTCCCACACCACGGTGGGCATGACTACCGCTTTGGCTCCTTCCTTAAGACGGCGCAATGCCCACTGCAGCCTCTTCCCTCCCGGCAAGAGAGACAATAACCGCCTCGCCCTCTTCTTAGCTTGCATATAGCTGCGGGTTGTCCGTATCACGTTTAGATGCCTGGCTAGTGCTCCTACTGTGGGCGAAATGGACATGCCGTTGTCATTGAGCACCACAATAAGCCTTGTATCCAAATGCCCGGCGTGATTCAGCGCTTCGTAAGCCATGCCACAGGTGAGACATCCGTCGCCGATGACAGCTATCACATGGTGCTCGCCGTGACTAAGGTCGCGAGTTAACGCCATGCCCAAAGCTGCTGAAATGGAGGTGCCACCATGTCCTGTAGTGAAAGCATCGTGAATGCTTTCATCTCTATCAGGAAATCCTGACAGTCCCTGATATTGGCGAAGGGAGGGGAATTGCTCCCTTCTTCCCGTTAATAGCTTATGAACGTAACTCTGGTGCCCCACATCCCAGATTATCTTGTCTGTCGGGCTATCAAATATCCGGTGCAAGGCAACCGTAAGCTCCACCACCCCTAGATTGGATGCTAGATGCCCGCCGTTTTCACTAACCCGGCTTACTAATAACTCCCTGAGCTCGGAACAAAGTTCACCTAGTTCATCACGGTTTAGTCTCTTAACATCGCTGGGGCTGTTTATTCTGTCCAGTATCTTAGACACCTCAACCTCCCATCTTAAATTATAACAAATTTTACTCTTTTGTATACCCTGCCGCTAAGGTTGCTGTTCTAAAACCGCAACAGGTGAGTTAATATGCCTTTGAATCCACCTACCTTTCCCTTAATATCAGCATAGTCTATTTCGCCAAGCATCAAGCTGGATATAGCTCTCCACACACCATCACTCCGGTTGAGCATTCTAAACGCCAGATGAGGGAAGTGAATAAAAAATTTTGACAGCGTACTCGCTATTCTCAACTCGGGCATTATTTTGTCCTCTATAGCCTCTTGGTAATCCTGCAACCTGATTTTGCCCTTCAGTAAAGAGTCCTCAATCACTGGTGCGGCAAGCTGAGCACTCTGGATGGCATTGTAAATCCCCTCCCCCGTTAAGGGGTCAGCAAGCCCGGCGGCATCCCCCAGAAGCAAGGCTCTATCTTGCCAGACAACACTCCCTTTTGGACACATTGGTATCAAGTGGCTACTTGACCTGGCGATAGTGTAACTACCCATACCGAGTGAGTTTAGAAATTTCTGATGGAGGCGGTCCAACTGTCTGGCTTTGGAGGTCAGACATCCCGCTCCAATAGAGAGGTGGTTACGCTTGGGGAATACCCAAGCATAACCCCCGGGAATGCACCCCAGGTCTATGTGGACACGTGATTTCCATTTTGCCAGTTCTTCCTCGGACACAACAATTTCTGACTCCGTTCCCGCGGCATATTTGATGCTCCTTCCTATACCCAGCTGTCTTGCCACTACGCTATAAGCCCCGTCAGCCCCGACCACAAGTCGGGAGCGAAAAACATTGTCAGCAGTGGAAATCTCCACCCCATCAGCGCTCATTCGTATTTGCGCTACCTTCTGACCATCCCTGAGCACAGCTCCCAGTTGTTGTGCCCTCTTCACCAAAAAATGGTCAAGCATATCACGCATTACGGTATATATTAATGGCTGATTATGCTGCCTCAGATAAGGGCTGCCCAGATTAAAAGTAAAGCTAACCTCGTAAATTACGTCTTCCGCTATCTCGGAGATATCGAAATCCAGAAGTTTTGCTGCTTTGCTCATGACTCCGCCAGCACAACACTTATAGCGGGGCAGTTTCTCTTTTTCCAGAACCAATACCCCGACACCTCTCTTGGCTAGCTCGTAAGCCAGCGTTGCCCCAGCCGGGCCAGCACCCACAATGATTACATCATAGCTTTGTTTCAACAGCCCAACCCTTATAAGCGGGGTAATAGAAAACCTATCCCTATTCATATTATAACGAAGACAGGGCGTTTAACAACTCATCTGCCTCCTTGATAAGGAGGCGGCCGGAGGGGTCAAACTCCCGTGGCCACCTATCCAGGTCGTCCGGACAGAGTAAAGAAATCCAAAATGGTGAGCATCTATTATGTAAACTATTCAACTTATTCATTGCTTAGATTTTATTGAGCACGTTTTGAGTGAATCCTGATTTTGCACAATACAGGGA
>CAZWDC010000044.1:0-17075 GCA_964633085.1 uncultured Dehalococcoidales bacterium | reverse complement strand
TTATCTGATAAATGAGGTCATCAATTTGTCCCTTAACGGGCTTAACCTCCACAGTCGGCTCCAGTAAACCAGTGGGGCGGACTAATTGCTCCACTATTTGCTGGCTATGTTCATATTCATACGGTTTGGGTGTGGCCGAGACGTAAATAACCTGATTGATGTGCTGGTTAAACTCTTCAAAATTCAATGGGCGGTTATCCAGGGCTGAAGGAAGGCGAAAGCCGTAATCAACCAATGTCTGCTTTCGAGAAATATCGCCGTGGTACATGCCTCTTATCTGGGGCAAGGTCATATGCGATTCATCAATGAATAGCAGGAAATCGTCAGGGAAGTAATCCAGCAGAGTCCAGGGTGTGCTTCCTGGTGCTCGGCGCTGGAGATGCCGGGAGTAGTTTTCCACCCCGGTGCAGTACCCCACCTCTTGAAGCATTTCAATATCGTAATTGGTCCGCGCCTCCAGCCTCTGCGCTTCCAGTAGCTTTCCCTGGCTCCTTAACTCCTTTAATCTTTCCTCTAGCTCGGCCTTAATATCCTCGATTGCCGCCAGCAACTTCTCACTGGAGGTGACAAAGTGCTTTGCCGGGTAAATGTCTACTTGGTTGCGGTGAGCCAGCACCTCACCGGTCAGAGGGTCAACTTCCACAATGCGCTCAATATCATCCCCCCAGAATTCGATTCTCAGGGCTGTTTCCTCGTAAGCTGGCTGAATCTCTAGGGTGTCTCCACGGATGCGGAATTTGCCTCTGGTAAAATCATAATCGTTTCTTTCATATTGCATATCCACCAAACGGCGGACCAGTTTATCGCGTTTATAGCTTTTACCTCTTTCAATAGGGAGGGCAAAGCTGTGATATTCTTCAGGTGCGCCCAAGCTATAAATACAGGAGACTGAAGCCACAATAATTACATCTCGGCGGGTGAACAGAGACCTGGTAGCGGCATGCCGTAATTTGTCAATCTCCTCATTTATATCGGTTTCTTTCTCAATGTAGAGGTCGATGCTGGGAACATAAGCTTCTGGCTGGTAATAGTCATAATAGCTGACAAAATACTCCACAGCATTTTCTGGGAAGAATTCCCTGAACTCGGTTGCCAGTTGAGCAGCCAGGGTTTTGTTGTGACAAATAACCAAGGTTGGCCTTTGCACTCTCTCGATGACGTTAGCCATGGTGAAGGTCTTGCCGCTGCCGGTGACTCCCAGCAGTGTTTGCTCCCGGTAACCCTTGTTCAGTCCCTCAACCAGCTTATTTACGGCCTGCGGCTGGTCGCCGGTAAGATGGAAGTTGGAAACTATTCTAAACTGGGACATTGAGCTCCCTCGCTACAATAAAAACAGCCACCCTTAATATATAAGAGATAGCAAAATTTTGCATAATCAGGTAAAGGGGCAGCACTATCTACAAGTGCCTGTTGAATAAAAGGTCAAAAGGTTATCTAACAACTCCTCTATCCTTTCTGAGTTCTTCGTTTCCTGTCATTCTGAGCCCCGACTTGTCGGGGCGAAGAATCTCGCAGATTCTTCGCTGTCCCGCTTTGCTGGGACTCCTTAGCATGACATTAATAAACGGGAGCAAACTCATGTCTTGTTTAAGATAGCAAGCCATGTTAAAATTGTGCTATCCTCAATAAGAGAAAGGAAATTGGTTCCATGAAGTCCTATGAAGAACTCAGTGAAGAGCAAGGGAGGAGAGAAACAAGTTTCTTAGCTAGTTTAATGGGAGATGTTGGGCTAAAAGAATTATCGGATTTGGAGAGTAGTTTGGGTCAGCGGCGGGATGAAATCTTGTTCAAGCTAACTACGGAAATAGAGGATACTAAGAATGCCCTCAATCAGGTTGAGCAGCTTGCTCAGAGGCTTAAGAAATATCTGGAACGGTTAAAAAGGATACATCAAACTCTCTCTAAGTGAGTTTAGCTCCGGCGAATTAAAATAGAGCTCGATGCAGCCTGAATTAGAAAGTCCGGTCAGAGTTCGTTTTGCCCCCAGTCCTACAGGGTATCCGCATTTAGGTAACATCAGGACTGCCTTGTTCAACTGGCTTTTTGCTCGTCACTATGGTGGCAAATTCATCCTGAGAATCGAGGATACTGACGTTGCTCGCAAGGTGGAAGGCGCAGTGGAGGCGATACTAGATAGCCTGCAGTGGCTGGGACTGAATTGGGATGAAGGACCTTATTTCCAGTCACAACGATTGCCTGCTTACCGTGAAGTTGCCCATAGATTGCTTGAGGAGGGTCATGCCTATTTATGCTATTGCTCTCCAGAGCAATTAGAAGCAATGCGTCAGGAGCAGGTGAAGCGTAAACAGCCACCGAAATATGATCGCCGTTGTCGGGATTTAGCGCAACTTGAAAAGGCTCGATTAGAAGCTACAGGCATTACTCCTGTGATTCGTTTTGCAACACCTCTCGAAGGCGAAACCACTTTCTATGACTTAATTCGGGGCCCGGTAACTTTCAAGAATGATACTTTAGACGACTTCATCTTGCTCAAATCCGATGGCTATCCTACATATCATTTGGCCAGCGTAGTGGATGACCACATGATGGCTATTTCGCATGTGCTTAGAGCTGATGAGTGGCTCTCCAGTACTCCCCGCCATGTATTGCTTTACCAGGCTCTAAACTGGCAACCTCCGCAGTTCGCTCATTTACCCATGATTCTGGGACAGGACCGTGCCAAGTTGTCCAAAAGGTATGGTGCTACTACTGTTACCGAATACCAGAGGCAAGGATATCTCCCTGAGGCCATGGTCAATTTTTTGGCGCTTTTGGGCTGGTCGCTCGATGACCGAACTGAATTATTACCCCGAGAAGAATTAATAAGGCATTTCTCTCTGGAAAGGGTGGGCAAAACAGCGGCCATTTTTAACAAAGATAAACTAGAGTGGATGAATGGGGTTTATTTGCGCAAACTAAGCTTGGAAGAATTTGCCCAGCAAGCCCTGCCATTTTTAGATAGGGAGTTGCCAAAGTCGGTAGAGCGCCCATTGGACAAGACTTACGTTAGCCAGGTTCTGTCTCTTGTCCAGGAGCGAGCTAGAACACTGGTTGAGGTTTCTCAACTTGCTAGCTTTTTCTTCCTCGACGAGCTGCAATATGATGCAGGCTTGCTTTTGGGCGGGAAACTGGATGCCAAGTCAGCCGCTAATGCTATTACGATTGCCTCGCAAAAGTTAGAAGAAGTAATGACCTGGGATGCCACTACGCTTGAGAGTATCCTACGCCCCTTGGCCGCTGAGCTAAACTTGGACACAGGGCAATTCTTTGGTCTATTAAGGGTGGCAATTACCGGGCGTACTGCGGCACCACCGCTGTTTCAGACCATGGCAGTGTTGGGAAAAGAAAGATGCCTGAAACGATTCAATACAGCCTTGCAATTGCTATCCACTTATTCTAACTAGAATGCCATGTATCTTTGGAGCCGGACTCTGAGTGGTTTTGGGCTTCTGCCTCGCTTGCCAAAATGGTCAAAAATTTATAATCTTTGCTTTGGAGGCGCAAAGGGTATTGACAAAGCTTTATGCTTATAGTAACAATATAGACATAGCAAAACTAAAAGGAGGTTATGATGGCAACAGCTTATTGTATGAAGTGCAGGAGAAAGGTGGAGATAAGAAACCCGAGAAGAGTTATGCTCAAGAACCGCCGACCAGCAACCCAGGGTGTCTGTCCCATCTGTGGCACAAAAGTATTCAGAATAGAGAGAGCCTAAATTTATAGAGCGGTCAGCGGGTGGTGAGAGGGTTGGGTAGTGATAGTGCCCGCTTTGTGAGTGTGTGTAAAATCCCAGGCGAGCGGGCCGAGTGTCTGCGACATTTATTTCGCAGGACGTAGTGTATCTTTTTGAGATTATTCTCAAAAAGTAAAGAATTTGTTATTTGTTTCTGGGTGTGATCCAGGGCTTCTTTGTGGGTGTATCTTAGATTCAAAGCCCTGGGGGAATTTTCTGGGCTTCTTGCTGGGAATATTTGCATTCCCCTTTAGTAAGGGCGCGCGGATTAATCTGTTCCCTCCCATGAATATATGATCTAGCTTGTGATTCTGGTATTCCTCCCCGATTTTATTACTAACCTTTTCTTGGCAGTAAACGACGACTCCTAAATTTCATCGGCGCACATAATTGGAGTGGAATCGCGAGTTTATTTATATAATCGGGAAAAGAGGAAGGTTTTATATGAAGGCTGATATAATCACCAGAGCTGACTTTGAGTGCGGACAAAATCTTATGCAGGTTATTTTTGCTGAAATTCTCCTTGTTCATGTTTATTGCTAATCCCAGGAAGGGCTTTAAATTGATTCTAGATTAGGGTAAACTTTAGCGGATATGGCTCAGAAATATAACCCTCGCGAAGTCGAGAAGAGATGGCAGCAGAGGTGGGCAGCTGACCATATTTATGAGGTAAAGGAGGATAGTAGCCGCCCGAAATTCTATGCTCTGACCATGTTCCCCTATACTTCGGGAGACCTTCACATTGGCCATTGGTATGCTATGGCGCCCTCAGATGTTTATGCCAGATTTAAAAGAATGCAAGGCTATAATGTGCTTCATCCCATGGGTTTTGACGCCTTTGGGTTGCCAGCGGAAAATGCTGCCATCAGCCGTGGAATTCATCCTCACGAGTGGACGATGAGAAATATAGAGAATATGCGTCGGCAACTCAGGAGTATGGGGGCAATATATGACTGGAACCGTGAGGTCGTTACTTGCTTACCAGAATATTATAGATGGACGCAATGGTTTTTCCTTAAGTTTTATCACGCTGGTCTGGCCTATCGGGCTAAGGCGCCTGTTAACTGGTGTCCGAAATGTCAGACAGTGCTGGCTAATGAACAGGTGGTAGGGGAGGGTTTTTGTGAGAGGTGTAGCACGCCCGTGACTAAAAAAGACTTAGAACAATGGTTTTTCAGGATTACTAAATATGCCGAAGAACTCCTTGACCATAGTCGTCTGGACTGGCCGGAGCGTATAAAGATAATGCAAAAGAACTGGGTAGGTAAGAGCGAAGGCGCGGAGATTTCCTTCTGGCTAGAGCACAAGGGTATAGAACCGAAAGAGATAAGAGTGTTCACAACTCGCCCTGATACTATTTTTGGGGTGACTTTCTTTCTCCTGGCTCCTGAGCATCCTTTAGTTTCTCAATTGACTGCCCCGGAACGTAAAGCTGAAGTAGATGAATATATTGCCTGGTGTAGGCGACAAACTGAATACGAGCGGGTGGCACTGGGCCGGGAGAAAACAGGAGTCTTTCTGGGAAGCTATGTTGTCAATCCTTTGAGCGGGGAGCGAGTGCCTATCTGGATTACTGATTATGTATTGCCGAGTTATGGCACGGGAGCAGTGATGGCAGTGCCGGCTCATGATGAGCGAGATTTGGAATTTGCTAGGAAGTTTAGGCTACCTGTGCGAACAGTTATTGCCCCTCCGGGCTGGACGGGTGAAGAATTGACGGAAGCCTATACCGGGTCAGGTACCATGGTGAATTCCGGAGAGTTTAGCGGTTTACCCAGCGAACAAGGGTATGAGGCAATCTGTGCTTTATTGGAGAAAAAAGGATGGGGCAAGCGCACGGTTGTTTATCGCCTTCGTGATTGGCTTATCTCCAGACAGAGGTATTGGGGAGCACCCATCCCTATAATTTACTGTGATAAGTGTGGGATAGTCCCTGTACCCGAGAAAGATTTGCCTGTTCTGCTTCCTCCCGATGCCGAATTCAAACCTACAGGCGAATCTCCCCTAAAATATTGCTCAAGTTTCGTCAATACCACCTGCCCTAAATGTTCCCAGCCAGCGCGAAGGGAAACCGATACTATGGATACCTTCATGTGCTCCTCCTGGTATTTCTTGAGGTATACCAGTCCTGAAACCAAGGATACCCCTTTTGATGCTGCCAAAATTAGATATTGGTTGCCTGTGGATTTGTATACCGGAGGGGCTGAGCATGCAGTCATGCATCTCTTCTATGCTCGATTCTTTGTCAAGGCATTAAGGGATATGGGACTGGTGGACTTTGATGAGCCTTTTATTCGTCTATTCAATCAGGGGACCATAATCTATCGTGGGGATAAGATGAGCAAGTCCAGAGGCAACGTGATTGCCCCCGATAGATATGTGTCGCAGTTAGGGGCTGATGCTGTTCGTGGCTATCTCATGTTTATTGGTCCTTGGGAGCTGGGGGGTGAATGGAATGATAGGGGCATTGTGGGCGTCAGCCGCTGGCTGAACCGGGTGTGGAACCTAGTCACAACTGAATATGCTAGCCATACTGTCGATCCTGACGCTGAGAGAGAACTCCTTCGTTCAATACATAAGACAATCAAGGAAGTCACCGGCGATATAGAAAAGTTCCGCTTCAACACCATGCTGTCTAGCCTTATGGGATTCAGCAATTATCTATCCAAGGTTAAAGAGAGCGGGGTGGTGTCAGATTCTCTTTGGAGGGAAGCTATTAGTTGTTTTCTCCTTCTCCTTGCCCCCGCTGCTCCACATCTTGCCGAAGAGTTATGGAACAGGACTGGGCATCTCTATAGTATTCACAACCAACCATGGCCTGAGTATGACAAAGAGCTAGCTAGGGAAGAGGAAATCACCTTAGTCATTCAGGTAAATGGTAAACTTCGCGATAAGGTGCTTGTACCCGCTTCCATAACCGAAGCCGAGGCCAAAGAGCTGGCGTTGAGTCGAGAGCGAGTGAAGGCTTATATTGATGGTAAGAAACTTACCAGAGTCATTTATGTCCCCAAGCGAGTGGTTAATATTGTGGTAGCCCCGATGTAATCGAGGTGATGAAAACACGAAGGGGTATGGAAAAGAAAAAAATGAAGATAGCATTCATTGGTGGTGGGGCTATGGGGGAAGCGATGGTTGAATGTCTCTTGACCAAAAAGGTAGCTTCACCACAGGATATGGTGGTTAGCGATATCAGTCCGGTGCGACGTGAGTTATTAAGTCGGGAATATGGAGTTAGCACTTTAGACGATAATAGGAAGGCGGTAACAAATGCCGACCTGATTATTCTGGCAGTGAAGCCTCAGAACCTGCCTCAGGTAATGGCGGAGATAAGGACTCCGTCGCCCAAACAGCTAGTGCTATCTATAGTAGCTGGCGCTACTCTATCAAGTTTATGCCAGGGTCTAAACCATGCCTCTGTAATTCGAGCTATGCCTAATATGCCAGCGCAAATTGGCGAGGGCATGACTATCTGGACAGCAACTACTGGGACTGGACGGAAGCAAAAAGCGCTAGCGCAGACTGTATTGCGGGCTTTGGGTAAAGAAATTTATATTACTGATGAGAAGTATTTAGATATGGCTACGGCTTTAAGTGGCAGTGGCCCGGCTTATGTTTTTCTTTTTATTGAGGCACTCGTCGATGCTGGTGTGCATATTGGCTTGCCTCGGAATATCGCCCAAGAATTAGTGATACAGACTATACTTGGCTCTACTCTCACTGTTGAGAGGACGGGCAAACATCCTGCTGATTTGAGGAACATGGTTACTTCGCCAGGGGGGACTACTACCGAGGCACTTCTCCAATTAGAAAAGGGGAGATTCCGTTCTCTAATTCTCAAGGCTGTGGCTGCTGCTTATAAAAAAGCTAAACGATTTTGAGACTTGTGTGAGATAGATTTGCTTTGTGAATACTACGGAGGATAATAGATGGCAAATGTTTCTCTATGGCAAGGAACTAAGCTTGTCACGAAGGGAATGTATAGCTATCTAACCAATCGCCCCATAGTGATTTCTTACGAGGTGACGCTTTCTTGTAACTGCAACTGCCGCCACTGCGACCTTGGGGGAATAATAAATGACGAAAAGCAAATTAGCCCGGAGGAGTATGGAGACTTAACGCGGCGACTGAAGCCGCTGGCAGCACAGATTTCTGGTGGTGAGCCACTTCTACGTAAAGATATAGCCGCCATAGTCAAGGCTATCAAGCAAGGCGGTGTGCAGTATGCAATACTTGTTACCAATGGAGCGTTGCTGAACGAGAACAATTATCTCCAATTACATGAGGCAGGAGTGGATCAATTTTCAGTATCGCTTGACTTCCCTGATGAGCGGCACGACGAATTTCGACGACGGCCGGGTCTTTACAGGCGTTTGGAGCAAACTCTTCCCAAGCTAGCAAAGCTTGGGTTTCGGGATATTATCTTGAACACAGCTATAACTAAAGCTAATGTCAGGGAGGTATTACCTTTGGCGAGAAGGGCTGCTGAGTGGGGTGTAGATATATCGTATAGTGCATATACCGCGCTGCGGACAGGGAATAAGGATCTTTGTCTCAACAATGGAGAGGATTTGGGAATCTTGCGTCAGGCTATTAACGAACTACTAATATTAAAAAAGCAAGACACCCGCCTGGCCAATCCAGAACTCACGCTCCGAGACACTTTAAGATTCTTTGAACAAGGATACATGCCAAATTGTAAGGCCGGCATAAGATTTCTGGTCGTGATGCCTGATGGGAGCCTGGTTCCTTGTTCACTGCACCGCAGTAAATACGCTAACCGTGAAGAGATGGTAGAAGAATTTTCCCGAACTAACCAATGTGGTGCTTGTTACGTCGCTATAAGGTCATACAGCGAGATGTCATTTTGGAGTCACGCGAAAAACCTCCCCAAATACATACAGCAGATGGTCTTTCACCGAAAGATGTTCATTAACAACCACCTTAGCGCCGTGTAGCTGCATCGTGGGAGGCTAAAGAGGAGGATGGTAGATGGTAAATGTCTCTGCATCGCAGGCCATAAAGCTTATCGGAAGAGGAATACGTAACTATGCAACCAAGCGTGCACTAGTAGTTGCTTATGAAGTGAGCTTTCCTGTAACCTCAATTGCCGCCGCTGTGACCTTGGGGAGTTTATAAAGGATGAAAAGAGAATCGAACCAGAGGAGTATGGCAGCTTAACTCGAAGACTTAGTCCGGTCGTGGTGATATTCTCTGGCGGTGAGCCCTTGCTACGCAAAGATATAACAGCCATAGTCAAGGCTGTCAAACAATCTGACGGCACGCCGTATCTGATACTCGTTAGCAACGGCGTGCTGCTAAACTAAAGCAAGTATCTGCAATTGCATGAAGCCGGGGTGAATCAATTCTCTATATCACTTGACTTCCCTGATGAGCGACAGGACGAATTTAGAGGGCGGCCTGGTCTCTATAAACATTTGGAACAGGCTCTTCCCCGGCTGGCAAAGTTTGGGTTTCGGGACATAATCTTACAGACAGCTATAACTAGGGCCAATGTCAGGGATATATTGCCATTAGCGAAAAAGGCTCTTGAGTGGGGTGTGGACATATCACATAGTGCATATACTGCGCTGCGAACAGGAAATGAGGATTATTGCCTCAAAGATGAAGAGGATTTGAAAATTCTACGCCAGGCTATTAACGAACTTGTAGCGATGAGAAAACAAGACAACCATATAGTCAATCCTGAAACTATGCTTGTCAATACCCTGAAATTCCTTGAACAAGGTTACTTGCCAGATTGTAAAGCCGGCGTAAGGTCTCTTGTTGCGATGCCTGACGGAAGCCTTGTTCCGTGTTCAATGCACCGCATAAAATATGCTACCCGGAAAGAGATGGCAGAAAAATTCTCCCGAACTAACCAATGTAATAGCTGCTATTGCGGACTAAGGTCTTATAACGAGCTATCATTTGTGAATCATATAAGAAGTATCCCTTATTACGCCAAACGTCTATTCGCCTGGCATACTTGACTAAGGCGTATTCTAGGTAACGGCCGGAGTCTGACCAGGATGTAGCTTACGCCACTTCGCTAATAACTGTTCCCGTGTTTCCTTATGCTCAGGGTCAGGAACACAGGCATCTACGGGGCAAACCTCAACGCACTTTTGTTTTTCGAACCAGCCGACACACTCGGTGCATTTATTAGGGTCAATAACGTAGATTTCCTCCCCCTCTTTTATGGCTTCATTTTTGCATTCTGGTTCGCAGGCACCACAGCTGATGCAGTCCTCAGTAATTTTATATGCCATCTTTCTGTTACCTCCTTAAATTTTTAGCTCTTAATTTTACCTCTTGCCTTTACCAGTGGCAAGCTTAGTAGATGTGGAAAACTTCTCCCTTAGAGCTGCCGCCACATGGTCGGGAACCATGCCTTCCAGACAACCTCCTAATTCAGCTACTTCCTTAATCAAGGTCGAGCTGAGAAATTGATATTGGGAGCTAGTCATCAAGCAGAGTGGCTCAATGTCGGGCGCCAGCTTTCTGGTCATCAGCGCCATTTCAAATTCTCGTTCGAAGTCAGAGTTTGCTCTCAAACCGCGGATCATAATCTTTCCTCCTACTTGATGTATAAAATCCACGGTCAGCCCTTTGAAAGCTTTAACCTCGACGTTGGGCAAGTCTTTTACCGCCTCCTCCACTAACCTTACCCTTTCTTCCAGGGAAAAAAGCGGTCGTTTGGGAAGATTCTCATAGACGCCGACGATTAACTTGTCGACCAGGGGTACTGCTCGTTCAATAATGTCCATGTGCCCGCAGGTGATGGGGTCGAAGGTGCCTGGATAAACTGCTATGGCCATAAGTTAAACCTCCTTTTGATATATGGAGACAAAAGTGTCACCGTAGCGGCGCTGCTCAACAAGATGAAGTCCGTCATAGTCAGAATTTAAGGGGAAGCGATTGGCGTGGCAAAGCACGATCGTAGAGTTTTCCCTGAGCAATTTCGACTTAGCTAGGTTTATGAGTAAACTATTTGTAGAAGAGTCGGAGTAAGGTGGGTCTACGAAGATAATGTCATAACTATTGTTAAGGAAAGCCAGAGCCTTGTTCACACTACAGCAATAAATGTGGGCTCGCTGTAATTCCCCTATTTTTTCCAGGTTGCTTCTGATAAGGTCGCAGCAACTTTTTCGGTGGTCAACAAAATCAACCCATTCTGCCCTGCGGCTTAGAGCTTCAATACCTAGAGCACCGCTGCCGGCGTATAAATCAAGAACCTGATGCCAGTTGGTAGGTCTGTTCTCCAAAAGAGAGAATATAGCTTGTCTTACCACACTGGTCGTGGGTCTAATGGAGTGCTTTGGTAGTGTTTTTAACCGAGTTCCCTTTACTTTGCCACCCGTGACTCGCATTTCTATTAACCTTCAAAATATTTTTTGTATTATATTACGATTCCACCACTTAGTTCAAGTAAGCAGGTTTTGTTGACGAGAAGGGTAGTATGTTCTATACTTTGGATTGAGAGGCGGGTAGTTTTGAAATGAGCACAGGATTTGAAAGGTTTTCTGAAGGAGCTCGTAGGGTACTGACTCGGGCTCAAGGAGAGGCACAGCGCTTGGGCCATAATTACATTGATACTGAGCATATATTGTTGGGGATAGCTGGGGAAGAGGCAGGGGTTGCCGCCAAAGTCTTGACCAATCTGGGTGTTTCGATGACCAAGATACAGGCCGCTGTAGAGTTTGTAATTGGAAAAGGGGAGCGTCGGGCTACCAGTGGCGATGTTGAACTTGCCCCGGGGGCCAAAAGAGCCATAGAGTTTGCTGTGGACGAGGCGCGTCGTCTTAATTCCAGCTATATAGGTGTTGAGCACCTTTTGCTTGGTCTACTGCGCGAAAGCGAGGGGGTGGCGTTTAGTGTTTTAGAAAGTTTTGGTATTACCTTAGAGCGAACACGTGACGAGGTGAGTCGGGTTGTTAAGCAAGAAGCTGTGCGAGCTCGTACCACAGGCCGGGCTGTTACGCGTACGCCAACCTTGGACCAACTGGGGACCGATTTAACTGCTCTAGCCCGGGCGGATAAACTTGACCCTATTATTGGGCGTCACAAGGAGATTGAACGGGTAATTCAGATATTGAGTCGCCGTACCAAGAACAATCCTGCGCTCATAGGTGAACCAGGTGTGGGTAAGACAGCTATTGTGGAGGGGTTAGCCCAGCGCATAGTAGCCGGGGAAGTTCCTGAGGTCTTACAGGGCAAGAGAATAGTGGCATTAGATATGGGCGCTCTGGTGGCGGGAACAAAATACCGTGGTGAATTTGAAGAGAGGCTGAAGAAGGTTATTGAGGAAGAGAAAGCTGCCGGTAATTGCATTCTATTTATTGATGAAATGCAGACCATTGTGGGGGCTGGAGCGGCTGAAGGCGCGGTTGATGCCTCTAATCTACTCAAGCCTTCGTTGTCGCGCGGTGAGATTCAATGTATTGGTGCCACTACTTTGGATGACTACCGCAAATATGTGGAGAAAGACCCAGCTTTGGAACGGCGGTTTCAACCTGTCTTGGTTGCTGAGCCTACTATGGAAGAGACCCTGGAAATATTGCGAGGCATTAAACATAGATATGAAGAATTTCACCAGTTGGAGATAAGCGACGAAGCCTTGCAGACTGCGGCTACGCTGGCTACCCGATATATAGCGGACCGCTTTTTGCCCGACAAGGCTATCGATTTGGTAGATGAAGCTAGCTCTCGAGTACGCATTAAACGAGGTAGTGCCCCCATCGGCTTAGCTGAGGCCAGGAAGGCTTTGGAAAGTGTCCGCAAGGAAAAAGAAATGGCTGTAGCAGCTCAACAGTATGAGTATTCTGCTGAGCTGCGGGCTCGTGAACTTCAACTGACAGAGAAAATCGAGGCCATGAAGAAAGAGTGGCAAGTTAAACAGGAACAGGGCCGACCTGTAGTTACCTCGGAGGATATTGCCGAGGTGGTCAGCATGTGGACGGGCATACCTCTGGTGAAACTAACCATTGATGAAACCACCCGTCTTTTGCAGATGGAGGAAGCCATACATCGTCGTATCATTGGTCAGGACGAGGCCATAAGTACTGTGGCTAAGGCGGTCAGGAGGGCTCGAGCCGGGTTGAAAGACCCCAGGCGTCCCATGGGTGTCTTCATGTTTTTGGGCCCCACCGGAGTGGGTAAGACTGAATTGGTGAGAGCCTTGGCGGAGTTCATGTTCGGCAGCGAAGATGCTATGGTCAGGCTGGATATGTCGGAGTTTATGGAACGTCACACTGTCGCTCGCTTGGTGGGAGCACCACCCGGTTATATTGGTTATGAGGAGGGTGGTCAATTAACCGAGGCAGTGAGGCGGAAGTCCTATTGTGTTATTCTTCTCGACGAAATTGAAAAGGCTCATGCTGACGTATTCAATATCCTGCTCCAGATTTTTGATGATGGTCATTTGACCGATGCTAAGGGGCGAAGAGTTGATTTTCGTAATAGCATCATAGTCATGACCAGCAACGCTGGTGCCGAACTTATTAAGCGTGATATGAGCCTTGGTTTTACTGCTCATGTTGACGGCGAGGGAAAGCGACAGGTGGAATATGAGAAGATGAAGGAGAAAGTGCTCGGGGAGATGAAGAAAATTTTCCGACCCGAGTTCCTTAACCGCATTGATGCCACGGTTGTGTTTCATGCTTTA
This sequence comes from uncultured Dehalococcoidales bacterium, assembly GCA_964633085.1. Taxonomy (GTDB): domain Bacteria; phylum Chloroflexota; class Dehalococcoidia; order GIF9; family AB-539-J10; genus RBG-13-51-36. Next base: position 3,678 of record CAZWDC010000044.1, on the reverse strand, counting down.
AGCAAAGAGCACATCCGCCAGATTGTGGACCTGATGCTTAACCAGATTATTGCTTCCCTCAAAGAGAAGAATATCACTTTGGAAGTAACTGACGGAGCTAGGGATTTCATAGGCAACAAGGGTTATGACCCAGTTTTTGGAGCCCGCCCCTTGCGCCGCACCATCCAAACTTTAGTTGAGGATCAGCTCTCCGAGGCTTTGCTGCGTGGTGACTTCCTGCCCGGGGACACGGTGGTTGTAGATTGTGTCGAGGATAAAATTGTCATGAAACCATTGGTTAAGGAGACTGCATAAATATGGCTCAAGAAATAATCGAAGCACCGTTACCTGGGAAAGTGGTACGTGTGGAGGTAACCGTGGGTAATTCAGTTGAGGAGGGCGGGGTGATTTGCGTCATAGAGGCTATGAAGATGGAAAACCCCATCTTGTCACCAGTGAAAGCCTCAGTTGTGGAGGTGGCTGTTTCACCAGGGCAGACGGTTAAGACCGGACAAAAGATAGTCGTTCTTAAGTATTAGGTATCTCAGCCAAGTAAACTTGAAATCTGACAAGCAGGGCAAACCCAGGACTGTTTTCGTTTGTCAACAGTGTGGCAAGGAGAGCCCTAAGTGGTTAGGACACTGTCCTGATTGTCAGGCGTGGAATAGCTTTGTAGAAACCAAGGTTATCTTATCCCGCACTCCTCGCCAGCTTTACTCTCGAGGAAATAAGCCCCAGGAACTTTCCCAGGTACAGAAGGGCGATTTTCCTCGGCTTCGGCTTGGTTTTGCTGAAGTGAATCGAGTTCTGGGAGGCGGCTTAGTCCCTGGCTCTCTGGTGCTTGTTGGCGGCGAGCCGGGAATAGGCAAGTCTACGCTCTTGCTCCAGATTTCAGCGACGATGGCTGAGGATAATAAGGTTGTCGCCTATATCTCCGGCGAAGAGTCCATTAATCAGGTTAAACTCAGAAGTGAACGCCTCGGCATAGCCGGCAAAGGGATATACTTTCTCTCTGAGTCCGATTTATCTGCCGTGCTAGAATGCTTGGAACAGGTTTCCCCTGGTTTGGCTGTTATTGATTCTATCCAGACTATGTATATGGAAGATATAGCAGGTACGCCAGGCAGTATTTCTCAGGTGCGAGAGTGTACTTGGACCTTGCAAAGGTGGGCGAAGCAGCATAACGTGCCTCTTTTCATAACGGGGCATGTCACCAAGGAAGGAGCTATCGCTGGTCCCGGAACTCTAGAGCATATTGTAGACGTGGTGCTCTACTTCGAAGGTGAGCCTTTTAGCAGTTATCGTGTACTGCGCAGTACAAAGAATCGTTTTGGCTCTACCAATGAGGTGGGGATATTTGAGATGAGCGATAGGGGACTAATAGAGGTAGATAATCCCTCTCAAGTTTTCCTATCAGCATACAAGGATGGGACTTCAGGTTCCGTGGTGGTGCCTACTCTGGAGGGAAGTCGCCCTTTGTTGGTGGAGATGCAGGCTTTGACTACCCCCAATAGCTTTACTCCACCCCGACGCATCGCTAATGGCGTTGATTTTAATCGGCTGCTGTTGATAATTGCTGTGCTCAGTAAGCGTGCAGGATTAAGGCTATTTAATCAAGATGTCATAGTTAATGTCACTGGGGGCTTAAGAGTCAGTGAGCCCGCGGTTGATTTAGGAATCGCCCTGGCCATTGCCTCCAGTTTTCGCGACGCGCAGCCAATTCCTGGCTTGGTCGCTTTGGGAGAAGTAGGGTTGAGCGGAGAGCTTAGAGGTGTATCACAAATGGAGAGAAGAATTGCCGAGGCCATCAGATTAGGCTTTAAGTCCTGTCTTATGCCCAAACTTAAATCCAAACCCTCTTTCGATTCTGCTGGAATTCAATTAATCGAGGTTGGCTCGGTGGCTGAAGCTCTGAGGCTGGGACTCACAAAACAAAGCGCTAAATCCTCTCCCTCGAAGGGAGAGGATTTAGGTGAGGATGATGACTAGAGACAAAGTCGGTGCGGTTATAGTTGCTGCCGGAACTAGCCAGCGGATGGGGGGTATAAACAAGCTTTTTGCTCCTTTAGGAGGAAAACCTTTGCTGGCTTGGTCTGTGGATACCTGTGAGGAACACAGCTTGGTTCAGCAGATAGTCTTGGTGTTGAATGATAAGGATTTGGCTTGCAGGCGGAAATTGAAAGAAGTGAGGGGCTGGTCCAAAGTCACTTTGTGCTTGGGTGGCGCACGACGGCAAGATTCGGTGAAGGAAGGACTGAAGCTGATAAAGGATTGTGATTGGGTCATGATTCATGACGGAGCCCGTCCTTTCTTGACACAGGACTTGATTGAAGATGGGCTAAAGGCAGCTAGGGAAACCGGGGCTGCTGTCGCGGCGGTGCCGGTTAAAGATACTATCAAGCTTGCTGGTGATGAGAGATTGGTTAAGGAAACACTTCAGCGAGGCAGGTTATGGGCAGCGCAGACTCCACAGGTATTCAGCTTTGATTTGATAACCCGGGCTTATGAGAATCTCACGACAGAGGTTACTGATGATGCCGCTGCTGTGGAACGCCTGGGATACAAGGTGCAGCTCTATATGGGCGATTATAAAAATATAAAGGTAACCACATCCGAGGATTTGGCATTGGCCAGAATTATCGCAAAAGAATGGAAAGAGAAGAGTTAAGAGTTGGCGTTGGCTGGGATAGCCACCCTTTGGTTTTCGGGCGCAAGCTGATTCTGGGCGGAGTTGATATCCCTTACGACAGGGGCTTGTCGGGCTGGAGCGATGCTGACGTGGCAGCACATGCCATTATAGATGCTCTGTGCGGTGCTGCTGACCTGGGCGATATTGGCACTTTGTTTCCTCCGCAGGAGCCAGAATACAAATATATTTCAAGCTTGACTTTATTACGCAGGACGAGCGAACTGCTGCGAGCTAAAGGATGTAAGATAGTCAACATTGATGTCACCATCATAGCTCAAAGCCCCAAGCTTTCGCCCTTCGTCCTTGAGATGAGAAAACGCCTCAGCCAGGCTTTAGGTGTGAAGCCAGCGCAGGTGACAGTTAAAGCCACCACCACCAACGGTTTGGGTTTCGTCGGGAGGGAAGAAGGAATGGCTGCCCAAGCTGTGGCTTTGGTCTGGAGGTAAGAGGCCGAGTTAGCGACGCTGTTACTAATTTACTTGCGTCATCGCCAAGTATAGTGTACTGAAGCAATCTTTTGAAGCTGAGGGAGAGGACTCCCTCAGTGCGCAGACTCTTTGGTCACCACCATTTCGTAGCCCAGCTTATCTTCTTTCCAGGAGATTACAAATTTAACCTGCTTGCCTTCCAGCAAGTGCTTCTCGCTTTGGCTGCGAAGCTTCTTGAAATCCGCTGATTCCAGAAAGGCTTTGAGAAGCTCAATCCTCTCCTCAAGTCTTTTATCCTCCTGCCCACTTTCCATATATTGGTTTACTGAGTTCCAGAATTCCTCCCTGGCTATGGTTTCTATGCAGTGGGAGAGGCTGGGGAAAAGCTCAATGCTCTCCATATCTCAATTTGTACCACCAAGCGGTGGCCATGGTCAAAATTTGACAATTTTGACAGGTTTTATTATCATTATTATTGACATATGTTCATAATTTCTAGTGAAAATGAGGTGATTTCTGATGGCTAGGCCGGTAAAACTACGCTGTGTTGCTCAATTGCCGAATGTAGGTTTTTTCAAGCCG
>CAZWDC010000043.1:0-4735 GCA_964633085.1 uncultured Dehalococcoidales bacterium | reverse complement strand
CTACTGTGAGGCACTGATTTGCGGCGTTCTTGTGTGTTATGTCAACTATGTGTAGCAGCAAATCAGCTTCATCCAGTTCTTCTAGAGTGGCGTGGAAGGCCGCAATAATTGAAGGCGGAAGTTTGTGGATAAAACCAACGGTATCAGTGATTAAAAATTGCTTCCCGGTGGCTAGAGCCACCCGCCGAGTCACAGGATCCAAAGTGGAAAAGAGCTTGTCTTCCACATCCACACCGGCTTTGCTTAGAGTGTTAAATAGAGTGCTCTTCCCAGCATTAGTATAGCCCACTAGAGTTACAACGGCCATGCCAGTCTCCTTACGCTGCCTCCTGTAAAGAGCTCGGTGTTTCCTGACGCTTTCTATTTTTTGCTGAAGGAGGTTGATACGCTTACGGATGAGGCGGCGATCAGTTTCCAACTGTGACTCTCCAGGACCTCTGGTGCCGATGCCGCCACCGAGTCGCTCTAAGTGGCTCCACTGCCCGACAAGCCGGGGCAGAAGATATTGGTGCTGGGCCAGTTCAACCTGGAGTTTTCCTTCGTGGGTTCGAGCTTTTCGGGCGAATATATGCAAAATTAGAGCGGTACGGTCAATAACTTTGACCCCCAATGCCTCTTCCAGATTTCTTTGCTGCCGCGGTGATAGCTCGTCATCAAAAATGACGGTGTCGTAGTGAGTTTTCTCTTTGAGGCTAATTAGCTCCTCAATTTTGCCTTTACCTATATAAGAGGTAGGTGAAGGGGCATCCAGTTTTTGAGTTAACATACCTACTATGTTGGCACCCGCTGTTTTCGTCAGATGTGATAGCTCTTCTAAGGAGTCTGTAACTGACCAATCGTGATTGGAGACCTTGCTTCCTACTCCTACCAGGAATGCTTGCTCTACTTTGGCTTCAGTAGTAAAAAATTTCTGCTTTATCTCCTCCTCCTATGCCAAGCCAGTAAACGACCTATCCCCTGTTCCAGGTGGTCATCGGAAATGGTCAGGGAAAACCTGACGTAACCCTCCCCTTCCTTCCCGTAACCGATTCCCGGTGTCGCGACTATCTTAACTTCATCCAGCAACTTCTTGGCAAAATCTATAGATGTATACCTCGGGGGAACCCTAGCCCAGATATAAAAGGTTGCCTTGGGCATCCTGACTTTTAACCCTATCTCATTAAGGACTTTTACTAATTTGTCTCGGCGCTGCTGAAGGATAGCATTACGCTCAGCGATGTGCTCTTGAGGGCCGCGCAAAGCTTCCACAGCGGCATATTGAATTGCCTGGGGAATGCCTGAATCTAAATTGGATTTAACTTGAAATAAGGCTCTTATCATATCGGCATTGCCTACCACCATACCTATTCGCCACCCAGTCATGTGATAGGTTTTGGACAGGGAATGAAATTCCACACCTATTTCCTTTGCCCCGGATGTCTGCAGGAAGCTTGGTGCTGTATAGCCATCAAATGTAACCTCAGTATAAGCAGCATCGTGGCAAATGGCTAGATTGTGCTTTCGGGCAAAATGGGTTGCCTGCTCAAAAAAGTCGAGGTTAGCGATAGCGCCGGTGGGATTGTTGGGATAGTTAAGCCACATAAGCTTTGCCTTACTGGCGACCTTGTCGGGAATAGCTTTAAAATCGGGCAGAAAGTCATTCTCTTCTTGCAAAGGCATGAAGTAAGGCTCGCCACCGGCTAATATGGTGCCCAGCGAATAGGGGGGGTAGCCCGGGTCAGGAACCAAAGCCAGGTCACCAAGCTCGATAAAGCATAAAGCTATATGCCCGATCCCCTCCTTGGAGCCAATGAGCGGCAAGACCTCTTTAGACGGGTCCAGAGTGACGCCAAAGCGTCTCTCGTACCACTCAGCAATGGCCTGCCGAAGTTCAGGCAGGCCACCGGTTTCAGGATAACGGTGGTTGGCCGGGTCATGTGCTGCTTGACACATGTGTTCGATGATATGAGACGGCGTGGGTAAATCAGGGTCGCCAATAGCGAAGCTGATTATGTCCTCTCCCCTAGCCCGCAGCTCAGCGATTTTCTGATTTATTTCCACGAAAAGATAGGGAGGCAATCTATTAAGTCGTTTGGCTAATTTCATCAGCTATTCCCTCTAGGCCACTCGCCAGTGAAAACTTCCTCCACGGGACCGGTAAGTAGCACCTCCCCTACCCTATCCCAGAATACGGTCAGAGTGCCGCCTGGGAGTATTATGTCAACTTGTGGCTCTACATAGTTCAATAATTGAGCGGCTACAGCTATAGCGCAGGCACCGCTACCGCAAGCCAGAGTTTCTCCAACACCTCGCTCCCACACCCTGGCTTCTATCTTTTTCCTGTTCAAGACTCTGGCTATCTCAAAATTGGTCTTTTTGGGGAACACAGGGTGCCTCTCCACTTTTGGTCCTATCTCAGCTAAGGGGAAGTCAGCGACTGATTGGGATGAGAAACTTACAGCGTGAGGATTACCCATGGATACAAGGGATAAAGTCAACTCTTTTCCGTCTATCGCTAAAGGATAAACCAATATTGGTCCCGATGCAATCAGGATATTAACTTTAACTTTGACAGGAATTTGCTCTGGCTGAAACTGAGGCAGACCCATACTTACCTCGACTCGGTTGACCCTATCCCTTGACATATAAGCTTTAACCTTTCTTACGCCTGACAAAGTTTCTACGGTCAGAGAGCGATTGTCCCGATTACATCGGGACTCTGCTGGCGATGATATCTTGCCAACCAAGTCTTTCTCAATAGCATACTTGGCAAAACATCTCAGTCCATTGCCGGAAACCTCAGCCTCAGAACCGTCAGAATTGAAAATACGCATCTTTAAATCGGCGATAGTCGAATCCTGGACCAGTATCAAGCCGTCAGCTCCTACTCCAAAGTGACGGTCACACATTGCCCGGGCCAGCTTTGACCATTCCCTTTCCGCGATTCTGGCGTCAACCAAGATGAAGTCATTACCTGTGGCTTGTAACTTGGAGAACTTCATGATATGAAGCCTTCTATGAGACCCTTCACTTTGTTCAGGGCGACTCCGATGGAATTGGAGCTGCCTTTGGCTTCTGCCTTGCTGGTATCAAACCAGTGAATTCGGCTATCGCTGAGGCGAAACCAGGCATACTGATGGCGGGCCAATCGATGAGTTTCATATTTTATTTTATCAATAGCCTCGGGCAAAGTCATCTCACCTCGCAGAAACTGTCCTATTTGCTTGTAACCTATCCCCGACATAGAAGGCAGGGAAGGGCTATAACCTTTTTTCAATAGCTGTTCTACTTCCTCAACCAATCCATTTTGTATCATTTTATCAACCCGCCAATCAATCCTTCTGTATAGTTCGCTTCTTTCTTTGGTTAAACCGATGAGCAGAATGGGGAAACCTGGTGCCTGTTTACGCTGTAATTGAGAAGGGGGCTGCCCGGTTGCCTGATAGATTTCCAGGGCTCTGATTATGCGTCGGATATTACTGGGATTGATTTTTTCTGCTGCCACAGGGTCAATATCCTGCAATTCCTGATAAAGTGTGTGGCCGCCTTCTTGCTCTGCTCTGGATTCTAACTGGCGTCGTAGCTTCTGGTCAGGTGGCACGCGAGGTATTTCCCATCCTTCTATTAACGACCATACATAAAGTCCGCTGCCGCCCACCAGTAAGGGCAATTTGCCCTTCTGCTGAATGGCATCCAGCGCCACAATAGCCAGTTGATGATACATAGCAAGGCTGAAATTTTCGTCGGGGTCAACCACATCAATAACATGGTGAGGAACTGATGCCCTCTCGGCCGAGCTTGGCTTGTTGGTGCCAATATCCATGTACCGATAGACCTGGCGGCTATCAGCGCTTATTATCTCTATGGGAAAGTATTGAGCCAGGTGCAGAGCAAGCTCACTTTTCCCCACCGCAGTGGGACCAAGAACGGCGATCAGAGGTTTCATCAGGGAATGTCTTAAACTTTGCTTTCGATACCAAATAGCTTACGCACAGAATCATCCACTTCTTTTTCCAAGCGTGCGACTTCACCGAGTTTGCTCTCTGCTTTGAGAGTATGAAGGGTCTTGGAAAGTTGAGCGAGCTTCTGGTGGAGTTCACTTTCAGGGTCAAATTTAGGGATACCCACGTGGTTCATTACCGATGGCGCCCCGAAGCCACGACCGGCAGAAGAAAACGATTTGATAAATTCCCGTACAGGACTTGAGTTGATAATGGCACAGAGATAGTGAGCCGCAGTCTCATCGTCGGTAGCAAATAGAGAAGTTGTATCCGTTGGGATGACCTTTTTGTATCCGAATGGTGTCTTATGCTGAGAAACAACCGCTGCAACAAGATCGCTAGCCATGCGTTTCCAGACGACCTTGTAGCGTGCGATGGTATACAGTCCAATACCATACATCGCGTAGAATGCTGTCCTTTCGGCAAATTGACGCACAGTTTTTGAGCCTCGTGATAGGAGAATATCTTTAAACCTTGTGAGATACGCGTAGGTTCGAGGCCATTCCTTCTTCATTTGATGTTCAGAATAGGGTTCACACTTCTTTGGATCCTGAGATATCAAAACAAAAATCCTTGGTGTTGCATTCCATCGGTCAATATCCGAGCCACGGACAGCCGGAAATACAAGATCAGCCTCAATCCTTTCTTCTACCTGTTGAATGCTGCGTTTCCCCTTTTCCCGCAAATTGCGTATAATCAAGTTCCCATCAGATAACACTTGCTTTACCTCAAGCCAGAAAACACCGTAAGGCTCA
>CAZWDC010000042.1:0-7308 GCA_964633085.1 uncultured Dehalococcoidales bacterium | reverse complement strand
GAACAAGGTCTTAATATGCGCCTTACTGGGACTGGACAACTCACACTTCTGGAATATCAAGCAGAATGTAGCTGGAATCACGATTTTCGATTATATAGATGGGCGCTTTGTTTTAACCAGGCATAATGATACTTCGCATCTGAAAGAGCTACAAAAATCCGTACTGGACGATTTTTAAACGCGCCTAAAGAGCGCTCGATGCGCTGCTGTCGTTATCCACTATAAAGGATGCCTGCCAATTTACGCCATCTTCAGTTCTGTAGTGCAGTTCGGACAGCGACTAGCCTTAATAGGAATTGAGGTAGCACAGTAGGGGCATTCTTTCGTTGTCGGTGCCGTCAGTTCTTCGGCCTTCTTTCTGAGCGCCTGCAGCTTAGCCATCGGACGCACAATTAAGAAGAAGACGGCCGCTGCTATTATCAGCAAGTTGACAATAGCATTTATGAAGACTCCGTAGTTGAGTGTAACAGCCCCGGCAGCTTGGGCGTCAGCCAGGGAAAGATACGGCCCGGGACTTAACGGATTTTCTCTAAGTACAACGAAGAGGTTGGCGAAATCAACATTGCCCAAGGCCAGACCTATCGGCGGCATAATAACATCTTTAACAAGGGAGTTTATAACTGCTCCAAAGGCGATGCCGATGATGATGCCCACAGCCATGTCAATCACGTTGCCCCTCATTATGAATGCCTTGAAGTCTTGCAACATCCTTATTCCCTCCTTTCTGCTCTCTTTGTCATCCATCTTACAACGTACTTACTCCATTATCAACACCTTAATTTTCAGGGGACACCATATCTATTCTATTGCCATCTCCTGGGTTCCTAAAAATTCTGTGTAGGCCAGTCGAGATTTTGCAAGGTATAAAAAAGTAAAGTGAATTTTGTGTGGAAGTACGGGATGGACCTGCGCTATGATATCGCAGCTAGAGGGATTTGACCACGCGACTGAATGAATGCACTAATTGGCTCACTCTGAGTGCCAGTCCTCATCACAGTAGAAACTTACCCCAACGAAACCCGGTCCCATGTGAGTCCCCAGCACCGGTCCCAACTCAAGAAAGCGTAGCTCAACCCAATTAAAGTTTTCCCGAAGCTTCTTCTCCAAGGCATGGACTGCGTCGGGGGCATGGCTGTGGGCAATATAACCATGAAGGGAGATACGCCCCTTTACCTCTTTCTCCACAAAACCTGACATATACTCGATGGCCTTGGCCATGGTTCTTGACTTGTTTAGAACCTTAACCTCTCCGTCCTCCTGGGTCAGAACCGGCTTAATCCTCAATAAGGTACCGACTAGAGCTTTAGCTGCCCCAATCCGTCCTCCCTTCCAGAGATACTCCAACGTATCAAACGCCCCCACAACCTTTATGCATTTATTTAGTTTTTCTATAGAAGCCACAATTTGAGATAGCGTCTCTCCCCTTTCCGCTGCTTCAGCAGCAGGAGGAATTAACATTCCCATGGCTATAGTTAGCGAATCCACTATCTCTATTTGAGCTTTGGGGAGCGCATTTTTAGCAGCCAAAGCTGAAGCACAGGTTCCGCTTAATTTGCTAGAAATGTGAATGGACAGGATGGGGTGTCCCTGCTCTGCCAGCTCGCTATATACTTTGATAAAATCGGCAACAGGAGGTTGGGAAGTAGTAGGCAGCCTTCCGTCTTTGACTAGCCTTTCATAGAATTCTTCATTAGTAATATCCACCCCTTCTGAGAAAACCTCACTTCCAAAGGCAACTTTGAGTGGCACAACACGGATATCATGTTTGGCGATGACCTCTGGCTCAGGGTAGGCAGAGCTATCGGTGACGATTTTGACTTTAGTACTCAAATTCTCACTCCTCATCAGCGAGACGCATAGCTCAACTCTGATGCTAGTAAGAGTTTAAGTTTTCCAAAACGTGCTGGGTAACCTACACAGCTTATAGTTTAATCTGTATGCTGTCAAGGGAACGCTGGCACCGTAAAAACTATCGGTACTTGACGTTTCAGGTAATCTAGATGATAATCACAGCAATTCATGGCTAGTCCAATCAAATTCGGCACTGATGGGTGGCGAGGGATTATAGCCGAGGATTTCACCTTTGACAATGTCCGCCTCTGCGCCCAGGCTGTAACAGAATATCTCAAGCAAAATGGGCTTGATAGACAAAGCCTGGTCATTGGTTATGATACTCGCTTCGCTTCTGAGGATTTTGCTGCCGCTGCTGCCGAGGTGCTAGCTGGCAATGATATCAGATGCCACCTCTGCCTCAAGCCAGCCCCTACACCTGTGGTGAGCTTCGCTGTCCCGGCTACTAAGTCTGCCGGGGCTATTGTGATAACTGCCAGCCATAACCCTGGTTCCTGGAATGGATTCAAATATAAATCTCGAGATGGGGCTAGCGCTCCAGATGAGGTGACATCTCAGATAGAAAGAAATATCGCTTCCCTGACCCGACAGCGGGGAGGTGTGAGAAGGCTTGCCTTAGACAAGGCGTTAAAGGAGGGGCTTGTTGATTACCTGGACCCTTCTCCTGCTTACTTCGACCGCCTGAGCCGTTTTGTCAATATAGAAGAATTGCGAAACCAGAAATTGGATATCGTAGTTGACTCAATGTATGGTGCTGGTAGTGGTTATTTTAAGGCAGTCCTTCAAGGTGGTAACTTGAAAATTACCGAAATTAACGCTGAAAGAAACCCTTCGTTTCCCGGAATTCAGCCCGAGCCAATTGCCAAGAACCTGACCAATCTTTCCCGATTGGTCGTCAAGCAAAAGGCTGACGTGGGCTTGGCCACCGATGGGGATGCCGACCGCATTGGCGTAATAGACGAAAAAGGGCGGTTTTTAACCCAGCATCAAGTTTTTGCCTTGCTCTGCCTCTATCTTCTGGAAGTTCGTGGCCAGCGTGGCGCTATAGTAAAGACATTAACCTCCACCACTATGATTTCCCGTTTGGGAAGGCTCTTCGACGTGCCTGTTTACGAAACACCGGTGGGTTTCAAGTATGTCGCCCCCTTAATGATGGAGAAGAATGCTCTTATCGGAGGGGAAGAGAGTGGTGGCTACGGCTTTCGTGGGCATGTCCCAGAAAGGGATGCCATACTTGCTGGCCTTTACTTCTTGGACTTTATGGTAAAAACAGGAAAAACACCGTCCCAGCTTCTGGGCTACCTTTACAGCAAAGTTGGGCTTCACTACTATGACCGCAGGGATTTTCATATCTCCTTAGCTAAGCGTCAGTCAATTCTGCGCCGACTCAGTTCTAGCTTCCCAGACAGCATCGCCGGCTCAAAGGTGGCTAAAGTGGATACTACCGATGGTTTTCGCTTCTTCCTTGGTGATGAGTCATGGCTCCTTATCCGCTTTTCCGGCACAGAACCACTGGTCCGCATCTATTCTGAAGCTGAAAGCCTGGAAAGGGCTAGGCTGCTACTAGACGAGGGCAGAAAGCTGATAGGTCTTTAGGCAGCCCGCAAAAAATCTGAAAGGAAATATCCCAATATTTCTCAACTTTTCTTGAGAAAGATGAATCTCCATGGTGGCGGAGGGAGAGGGATTCGAACCCTCGACTCCGATTTTACTCGGAGTAAGCGCTTAGCAGGCGCCCGCACTAGACCACTATGCGATCCCTCCGCTTTGTGTGGCTTAATTTATTATGCCATATGTAATGCGAATCGACAAACCTCGAAATCTTCTCGCAAGCAAAGCGATGGGGACTAGCGTGGTTTAAGTCCCGTCTCCCTTAGTGGCAGCCGTCGGTTCCCCGGGTCACTGTGGGCTTGTCTTTGAGGCGACCAAAATGTCTTCAATGCGGCAGCAGAAGGTACCAGCAGGGGCGACAACTTCGACTGCTTGTCCTTTTTCTTTATCCAGGATTGCTTTGCCTAGGGGGGAAGCAACAGAAAGTTTACCCTTGGCTGGATTTGCTTCCCGGGGGTCAACTAAAGTATAGCTGAACTCTTTACCTGAGGATAGGTCACGAAGCACTACTGTGTCTCCGAATTTTGCCTTGGTTGTGTCTTGGTCTTCCCTCATTATCCTTGCTTGATTTAAGATTGCCTCTATCTCCTTAATTCTTCCTTCCAGATGTGCTTTACGCTCTCTGGCTGCTGCCAAGGGGGCATTTTCTCGGAAGTCCTTGTCTGCAGCTGCAATTTTCATCTCCTCAATAACCTGGGAGCGTTGACTTTTCAGGTTGGCTACTTCCTCCTCTAATTTTGCATAGCCTTGTGCAGTCAGGGTAGCCTGGACCTGCCCGCTCTGCCAAACGGCGACTGTTTTTGGAAAAGTTTTTTTCACCCTTAGGTGAGAAGCTAAACTTATGCTACTAAATCTCTTTTTCCTGATATACGTAAGAAAAGACCTGAGGGGTTTGACTGCCGACGGGGTAATCAATTCACCATAACTAGCCACATCCACGGGGCTAATGTCTTTTACGCGCCGGGATAAGCCAAGCCATCTGACGAATTTAGATATTTCTGCCTGTATTTTCCCCCTTTCTTCTGGTGGTAAGTTTGACAGAAAAGCGTCAGCTAGTTCGGCAAGTGTCGGATTGTGCTTAGAAGTGTTTTCCACAAAGGAAAAATGATAGCCTAGAAGAATGGACGCTGTCAATTTACGCCAGAGCTCATACCACGTCTTGAGCCTTTAAACTGATGGAGATATAATATGATTTCTGGCATAAATGTGGAGGTGGCTGGAGTGTCCACTCAAGATAATCAGGCAATCCAAGGGCTGAAAAGAGCTATTGCTGCAGGCAAGAATTGGTATGTGGCTCTGCTCGAAGCCATTCGTCTATGGGATAGTTCTGAGGAAGACTACGATGGGCGACATTATCGGTATCTTGTTGATAACGAAGCTTTCGATTGGCTGGTTCTAGCCGGAAGGTTGTGTGAAGAGGTTGGTGGACTTATTCCTGAACAAGAGCTGACAAATCTTCTCTTCTTCGACCGACCACCGATAGAATTATCCAGAGAGGAATTTAGGAACCTAATTGGCGCCCCTAAATACAAGGCTTATCTCAACTATCTCTACGGCATTCTGGTGGAAAAATTTCTCGTTTTGGCTGTGACTGAAGAGATACGAAAGAAGAAGAGAGTGCTAGGCTTGAACAGCGATAACGGAGTAGTTGACGAAGCTTATCAACTCATTTACGGTGACACTCAATTAGCCCTGTTGAAGCAGTTCAGAAGAGAGAGACATCATCCTCAACTTAAGTCTATAAGCTTAAGCGAGCTTAATGAGTTTACCTATTGGCTATTTAAATATCGTATAAAGACTCGTGATAAATCCTGTGTGGCTAGCGATACTAAGAAAGCCCTGATAAAGTTGCATGAAGTGTTACGCTTCAAAGCTAAGTCAGTTCGCCCTTGAAGGCTGAGAGCTGTCAGGCTATGAAGAGCGGAGTTGAGACAATTCTTGATGTAACCTCTTCAATTTATGTTTGAGCATAGCGAGCTTTTCCTTCTCTTTTTCAATAACCTGAGATGGCGCTTTGCTTAGAAAGGCATTATCTCTTAGTCTGGCTTCAAGTTGGGCGACTCTTTCTTTGATTTCCTCGCTTTCCTTTACCAGTCGTTGTTCTTTAGCGAGGTGATCTACCATGCCCGCCACGGGCACAACTACCTCAGCCTCTTTCAACACCAGAACGAGAGTTTTGCCTTTATCAGGTTCCCTTTCCTGGCGACCGAGTATTGTTAAGGGGCGAACTTTGGCTAGTATTTCTATTATATTGGCTTGTGTGATAAGGCTCGAAAGGAGCTCGTCAGTGTAAACTCGGGCTTCAATCCATTTGTCTGGAGGCACCTTATATTGAGCACGAACGTTACGGATGGAGCGGACAATCTCTATTACGGAATCCATCACCCGCTCCGCCTCCGGAGCAGATGCCTTATCGTCTGCACGGGGATAAGGGGCTATCATGATGGAAGCGGGCATTTGGCTCTTGTCGGGCAGGCGCTGCTTCAAGCTTTGCCACAATTCTTCAGTGATAAAAGGCATGAAAGGATGTAAAAGACGCAGCGTTTTTTCCAATGTGTTGGCCAGGAAGGGCAGAGGCGAGGGACTTGCTTGGTTGTGGAGTCTTATCTTGGCGATTTCAATATACCAATCACAGAACTTCGACCAGACAAAATCGTAAATCTGCTGTTCTGCTTCACCAAATTGGAACTCTTCCATCAGCGCGGTGACACTTCTGATAAGACGGTTGAGCTGACTATCAATCCAGCGGTCTTCTATTCTCTGTGGTGGGTGCTCTATAGCTTGAGCTTCTAGCTTTTCAGCGTCTAGGCTCTGAAGGATAAATCTGGTGGCATTCCACAATTTGTTGACAAAATTGCGGCTGGATTCTAATTTACTTTTGCCCAAGTTCATATCATTCCCCGGTGAAGTCCCCGTAGTTAGAGCAAATCGGAGAGCATCAACGCCATACTTGATTATGGCTTCGGCTGGATTGATAACATTCCCTCGCATTTTGCTCATCTTCTCACCACTTTCATCGCGAATTAAGCCATGAAGGTAAACAGTGTGGAAGGGTATCTCGCCAGTATCTTCCAGCCCCATCATAATCATTCTGGCAACCCAGAAGAAAAGGATGTCATAGCCCGTTTCCATTACTGAGGTGGGGTAGAAATAGCGGAAGTCATCGGTGTCCTCTGGCCAGCCTAGTGTAGAATGGGTCCATAGAGCTGAGCTAAACCAGGTGTCCAGGACATCAGGGTCCTGGATGATTTGTTTGGAACCACAGTGGATACATGCTGTCGGTTCGTCTACCGATGCCGTCAACTTACCGCAGTCTTGGCAACACCACACAGGAATGCGGTGCCCCCACCACAATTGTCGGCTAATACACCAATCCCTGATATTTTCCATCCAGTCAAAATATATCTTGGTGAAGCGTTCTGGGATTATCTTAATTCTGCCATCTTTAACCGCCTCAATGGCGGCTTTAGCTAAGGGTTGTGTTTGGACAAACCATTGCAGGCTGACTCTGGGTTCAATCATGGTCTGGCAGCGATCACAATGTCCTACTGAATGAGCGTAAGGCTCGATTTTCTCCAGAAGTTTCTTGTCCTCTAGGTCAGCTAATATCTTATCTCGACAAGCAAACCTTTCCAGTCCCTGATAGGGCCCAGCGTTTTCGTTCATAGTGGCGTCAGTGTTCAGAATATTTACCAGAGGCAAATTATGTCGCAGGGCGACTTCGAAATCTGTGGGGTCATGGGCTGGGGTTATCTTTAAAGCTCCGGTGCCGAAAGAAGTATCAACTGCATCATCCGCGATTATGGGGATTTCCCTATCTATAATAGGGAGGGTGACACTCTTGCC
>CAZWDC010000041.1:0-8760 GCA_964633085.1 uncultured Dehalococcoidales bacterium | reverse complement strand
TGCCATTTGAACCATTCCCTTTCCGGAATGAACTCAAAGAAGTTGAGGTTGGGAATGAAAGTCATGCCCTCATGGTCCCAGGTCTGGGTAGCATAAACGCCACCCTCAGTGCCACCGTATATCTCTAGGGGTTTTCTTCCCCACAGTTCCTCCACCCTTTCCCGGAAAAGGGCACTATCGGCGCCTCCCCCCACAACTACCTTAATTGACCATAAGTCTTTAGGCAACATACGACGATGAGCTAGCTTGCTCTTCGTTAATCCTTTGAGTAAACGAGCCAATGCTTTGGGATGGGATAGGAAAAAGCGAGTGTCTACATTTATTGCTCCTTGCCTGAATATCTCACCGACATAAGCCAAGATGGAAGGCAAGCCGCCGAGAACATCAAGCCCCTGAGATAAAGCCTCCTTAAAGCCCATTTCCATCTTCCCTTGAAACGATAGCTCCTCGGCATTGGCAGGCAAGAGGTCGAAGCCAAGTGCTTGTTGCGCCATGTACGCCACGACGCCTGACCCATAATCTCGGGACGCCATGGTGGTTAAAGTTTTCAAATGCTCTTTGGCTAGAAAATCGCCGCGGGCATTACAGGAGGCCAGAAGCCCGATGCCACCAGCCACCCGCTCAAACTCGTACAAGAACCTTTCTGATAGGGGTACCCATTTGAAGTTATACTCCCCAATACGTCCTTCAGTATGCACCCAGATGGCAGGCTTTACCGGCAATACGTCTTCCTTTCCTTCCACAAGCTCAGGCAGGTAATCAGAGTAGGTGGTCAATGGCACCTGCTCCCGGAACTCTTCCACCGTATTAGGCGTGGCACCCCGCATCACCCTCCTGCCTAGCTCGCTGTTCTTTAATAGCTCAATCTCCTCCAGAAGCAGCCTCTTCTGGATATCCATAAACTGCTCCAGGCTGAGGTAAAGAAAGCCACAGCACATCTGCCATAGCTCCTCTTTCCTCCCCTCCCGCAATAACTCAATCGGCTTTTTCATGGCTACACCTCGGTCTTTGTTTGTCATTGCGAGGAGCCCTAGCGACGAAGCAATCTCTAGAGATTGCCACGCCCCGATTGCATCGGGGCTCGCAATGACAGGAAAACAGAATGCTTGTCTGGAAAATAGTATGGCAAGCTGGGAACAACTGGGGAAGAGATTATCTTCTAGAAGATAGTTCTATTTGAAGCTGTGGAGAATGTGCTTGCGGAGAAAAATGCGAGGAAAAAAGTCAGGAGCTTTTTACCTTTGCTGACCCGCCTAGGCTTTGCAGTTTCTGAGCTAATTGCCCAAATTCATTATCGCTAGGTTGCTTGCCTAGCTCCAACCCGTAGCTGATAAAGAATTCCAGAAAATTCCGCAATAGCTCTTTCGTTCCTTCCTGAAACTGGTGAAATTCTTCTCGGGTCACGGTGCCTTGCTTTTTGCTTTCTTCTTTTTCCTTCAACTGACTGTCAATAAGAAAGTTGAGGAACTCCGATCGGCCCATATCACCCCGATTCTCGTCTATCTTTTTCACCAGCTCAGCATCTACTATTAGCATTCTTTTTTCAGACATATACCGCTCCTCTCATAACACTCCTTTTATTTTTATTTTTTTATATTAAAAGGGGTGACCTTACATTGCTTCCAGGCACCCCTCTCTAACTCCACAACACTTTAAGCCTCAAGCTCCATTGCCATTTCGGAACTCGAGGACTTCAATAATGCTGTCTATATTTCTGAGCAGCTCTCCCCCTTTCTCAGTTACCTGATAGGTAACTGAGGGATTTCCGACTTGCACCTTGCTAATGAATCCGTGGCTTAAGAGGAAACCCAGATACTTCTGTATCTGGGCATAGCTCATATTGGCGCTATACATAATCTCCGTCTTGCCGGCGCCATTTTCCCCCACTCTGAGCATATCCGCTATTATCTCTATATTAGACCTTCTCCGATTCATTATTCCACCCCACTATGTAATACTTTTAGCCTAGTACCATTATACTACTTCAGCGACACCTGTCAAGACCCTGTACTCATTCAGTACCTTAGTGACCCTTCTTTTTGTCGTATCCTGTCATTCTGAGGAGCCCCGATGAAATCGGGACGACCGAAGAATCTCATGTGGCGGGGCAGAGGGATTGCCACGCCCCGACCCCGATTTATCGGAACAACGTTACAAACATATAAAAAGTGTCACCCATCTATCTGAACTAGAGCAGCCTCTGCTCGGCAATTAGGACGGCATGATATGGACTATCGCCCCCAGGGAGGATTGACATTAACATGATTATATTATACGATAAGCCATAGAGCTAAATCTAAATAACCCCGAGGGTGTTTAAATTAAAGATGCAAAGCCCCGTCAGGAGGTCTGATGGATAAAATTAAGGTAATGATAATTGACGAGCAAGCCCTGTTCAGAGCCGGAGTGCGGCAGTCACTGTCTCAACAACCCGACCTGGAGATATTGGAGTGCGACCCAACTCAGAATGCCCTCGAGTTAATTGAAGCTAACCTCCCTGACGTTGCTTTACTCGGCTCTGACCTGACTAGCCTCAGCGGGATTGAGCTGGGTAGAAAAATTGCCCAACGTTACCCCTATACTAAAGTGATAGTGCTAAGCCCTGACCCTAATGATGAGGAGCTTTTTGAGGTTATTAAGACTGCCGCCGCAGCCTGCTTGAGCAAGAAAGCCTCTGCCCAAGAACTGGCTAACACCATAAGACGAGCCCACAACGGTGAATATCCCATAAACGAAAGCCTGCTGACCAGACCACAGGTTGCCAAGCAGGTATTAAACCAATTTCGTGGTTTCACGAAAACCATGGAAGGCATAGCCGCTCCTCTCACCAGAAGGGAAACGCAGATTCTAACCTACATTGCTGAGGGCCATTCCAATAAAGAAATCGCCCATATTCTGGAAATCAGCGAGCAAACAATTAAGAATCATGTCAGCGCTATCCTTCGCAAGCTAAATGCCAATGATAGAGCCCACGCTGTTGCCCTGGCCCTGCACAGTGGCTGGATTACACCAGAAGCAAAACCACGAAGAGGGTCAGAGGAGTTTGATGAAATTTGAATGCCACTTTATAGTCAATCATATTGATTTACAGAAACAGTGACACCCAAGCACCAAATCCCTTCGGTAAACTCTAAATCCTAATCCCGATAAAATCGGGAAATCCTAAACAATATAAAATCACCAAAATCCAAAGGACTAAACTGTTTTGTCCCGATTAAATCGGGATGTTTAGGATTTAGTGCTTAGAATTTAGGATTTGGGCGGAGCGTCTTTGGAATTTGGTACTTAACCAGTGGGATTGCCACGCCCCGACCCCGATTCATCGAGGGGCTCGCAATGACTGGCAAAACCAACAACTCTTGTAGGGGAGGGACTTGTCCCCTCCCAATCCACGGAAGCTCATAAGGTATATCCCCCAAAAGTTCTATTGACAAACTAATCAAATATGCTAAATTGTATTCAAGTAGAGGTAGATTACTATTGTGCTTGATGGGCTGGGGTCAAGACCTGTCCTGAGCGAAGTCGAAGGATAAGAGGCAAAATGCACCTGACCCAAATTGTTAAAAGTGGACGATAAGATGCATAAGACGGAAACTGGTACGGAGCTAAGGACACAGATTAGAGAATATCTGGAGCAGCAAGGGTATGCAGTAACCGAGGGAGCTAAGCTCCGCGGCAACTCAGGGGTTGAGCATACCTTTGATATGCTGGCTCGAAGAGACGATGGTTTTACTAACTACGTTGTTGCTATCGGCATTGCTGGTGGTGAGAAGGACGTAGAAGCGGGCGATATTTTCAGCCTTGCCAATAAAGCCTATGATTGCGGCATCCTTGACAGGATTTTTATTGCCACCCCCGAGTTAAGTCAGGAGACGAAACGGCTGGCTCTCAAACAGCGAATAAAAGTCATTGATGGAGGACAAATCGAGCAACTATTAACCATGAAACCCACGAAGCCAGCTAAGCCCGAGGAGCCAGTTAGATTTGAGACAAAGGAGGAATTGGTCAAATCTTTAACCAACCGCGGCTATGGAGTAACAGAGAAAGCTAAAGTTAAAGGCCGGTCAGGAGTCGAATACACCTTTGATGTGCTGGCTCATACCGAAAACGGTCAGGTTGAGCGTAGGCTGGGCATAGATTTTCTGAACGGGGAGAAGGAAGTGAGCCTGGAACAGGTCATGTTATTTGACACTAAAGCTTATGAGGTTGGCCTTGATGAGAAGTTCATCGTGGTCTCAACGGAACTTAGCCCCGAGGCCCAGCAATTTGCCCAGCACCAGCGTATAAAAGTCCTTAAGTTGAGTCCAAAGCCAGTTTCCAAACCTATGGCTGAAAAGATTGAAAAGGTACCTGACCAGCCAGAGAAGAAATTAGCTAAAATAGAGAAGACTTATACCAAGCTACTGAGGCAGATGCCCCAGCCTGAGGCATTGCAATTGATTCCTGAAGTGATGGCCAGAAAATACAATGCCATACCCCTGACCATATCTGGTAAGACACTGGAAGTGGCTATGGCTGACCCCACTGATATATTTGCCCTGGAGGCTCTGGCCGCCCAGAGCCGAATGAGAATCAAGCCTGTAGCTGCCACTGCCAAGGAAATCAGAGATGCTATTGACTTCAATTATAAAGCCTTTGGCGAAATTGAAAAGCAAATTTCTCGCGTCTCTATCCCGGCTGAAGAAACTGATGAGAAACTCGTTGTCAGTGCTGCTATTGATACCCCTCTGGTTCAGGCTCTCAACCTTATAATTGAAGAGGCTGTCAAAGCCCGCGCCTCTGACATCCATATTGAGCCGGAGGAAGAGAGATTGCGAATACGCTACCGAATAGACGGCACCTTGCAAGATACGATGTCCCTTCCTCTAAGCGTACATAGAGCACTCGTTTCACGAATTAAAATCCTGGCTGGAATGAATATCGCTGACCATTTTCGCCCTCAAGACGGTCAATTCTCTACCGAGGCTAAAGGACGGCAGATAGATGTCAGAGTTGCTACCGCTCCTACTGTCTCGGGTGAGACAGCAGTCTTGCGGCTTCTGGATAAATCAATGGCAACCCTGGAGCTATCGCAGCTCGGTATGTTACCTGATAGCCTGGCCAAGTATGAAAGCATGCTCAAGGTTCCCTATGGTATGATTCTGATTAGCGGTCCTACCGGAGCTGGCAAAACTACCACTCTGTATGCTTCCATCAATTCCCTGGATACTCACGGGAGAAACATCATCACTATTGAAGACCCTGCTGAGTACCGGTTCAAGGATATTAACCAGATTCAAGTTAACACCCAGGCGGGCATCACCTTTGCCAGCGGCTTGAGGTCTATACTTCGTCTTGACCCTGATGTGATATTGGTCGGTGAGATACGCGACGCCGAGACAGCTAACATAGCTGTCCAGGCCGCCTTAACCGGTCACCTGATGCTGTCCTCTATCCATGCCAATGAAGTTGCCGGCGTGCTCTCCCGTCTCATTGACCTGAAGGTAGAGCCGTTCTTGATAGCCTCAGCGGTTATTGGCGTTGTCGCTCAGCGGATGGTGCGCCGCATCTGCCCTGATTGTGGCCGGCTTATTGAAGCCCCTCTGGTGGAACAGTTAGCTTATGAAAAGGAAATGGCAGAGAAGCGAATTGAGTTCCTCTATGGTACTGGCTGTAAGTCCTGCGCCTATACCGGCTATCTGGGGCGGACGGGAATCTTTGAGATTCTCACCTTGAGCGATTCGATAAGAACGATGATCTGTAATCAAGCTAGCAGCAGTGCCATCCGAGCTCAAGCACTTCAAGATGGTATGATATCCATGGTGAACGATGGTATGCGCAAGGTAAAGGAAGGTATTACCACCCCTTCTGAGGTACTACGCAATGCTTATGTTGCAACGTAGCCACTTGGAGGTCATAAATGGATTTTACTTATGTAGCTTATGCTGACGAAAGTAAAAAACTAATCAGGGGCAAGGTTTCGGCTCCCAGTGAAGAGGCCGCCACTGAACTGTTGAGTTATGGCGGCTTTCGAGTGCTCAGCCTTCAGCTAGTTCGCCCCTGGTTTGATAAAGAAAAATTGCAAGCCCGCTTTTCTCAGATAAAGCCGGCGGAAATAATCATGTTTTCCCGCCAGCTAGCGCTACTCCTGGAATCCGGCACTGATATTGTTAGTGCTTTAGACTTATTGCGAAACCAGATAACTAATAAAACCTTGCAGAAAGTAGTCACTGAAATAGCCTCGGATATTCGCGGTGGTAGTTCGCTGTCAACGGCTTTTAGCAAACACCCTCGGGCTTTTTCTCCGATGTACCACCGGGCCATAGCTGCCGGTGAGCAAGGTGGTAACCTGGAGGTGGTGCTGAGGCAAATGGCTGATTATATGGAGAGGGGAACCGTCACTCAAAAGAAGATAAAGGGTGCCTTGACCTATCCCATTCTCGTGATTATTGTCGCTATTGCTGTGATAGCGATATTGGTCACCGTTGTTTTTCCCTCCTTTACCAGCTTCTACGCTGGAGTGGGGGCTGAGTTGCCTCTGCCCACCAGAATCCTTATCGGCCTTACTGATTGGCTTCGCCATTATGGACTTTATATTTTGCTGGTGGGTTTAGTGGCTGTTGCCCTAACCTATGTCTATATCAAGACCCCGGCCGGGAAATACGGCTGGGATAAAATGATGCTTGGTGTGCCTTTAATCGGGCGTATTATCCAACTTAGTGAGCTTTCTCGTTGCTGCCGAACTATGGCATTGTTAATTAAGGTTGGCTTACCCCTGCCCGAAGTCCTGACCGTAACTATTCGCGGTATTACCAATAAGGCTATAGAGGAGAGCCTGACCAGAGTCCAGGGGGAATTGATTAGAGGCGAAGGCTTGTCCCAGCCTATGGCCAAGGAAACGCTCATACTGCCCTTGATGGTGCAAATGGTGGGCGTTGGTGAAGAAACTGGTAATCTCGAGCACACACTGGTTACAGTAGCCGAAAGCTTCGAAGCCGAGGCTAATGATAAGACCAGCGCGGCTGTGGCGCTTATTCAGCCAGCGCTGACGATAATTCTGGGTTTAGTGATTGGTTTTATCGTTTTAGCCATGTTTTCAGCTATGTATTCTGTCTATAATCAGCTAAAGCTCGGCTGAGGATTATCAAGGAGGCAATGACAAATAACAAAGCTCAAATGTCAAAAGAGAGTGGGTTTTGGCATTTAGGCATTTGGAATTTATTTGACATTTGGATTTTGATATTTGGAATTTGGTATTTAACCAGTGGGGATTGCCACGCACTCCCCCCTGTCATTGCGAGTCCCGATTTATCGGGACGAAGCAATCTCGGTGGGGCAAGGGGATTGGCGTGAGTATTTTTGGGAAAATGAAAAGGGTAAGACTGAGTAGCAAAGTACGGAAGGCTTTTCAAGGCCGCTCCCGGGGCTTCACTCTGGTGGAGGTGCTGATAGCTATAGCTATTCTGGGGATAATTACTGTCGCCTTTGCGGCTGCCATGTCTACTACCACCACGACTCTCATTATTGGCGATGAGCGAACCACTGCCGAAAGCCTGGCCCGCAGGCAGATGGAGTATGTTAAAAGTCAGGGTTACCAAGCTGAGTCGGCGCTAAGCCAACCCATCTATCAAAAAATCGGCGGCATCCCTGAGGGTTACTCTATTTGGAGCGTCAACCGCGATGGTGTGCTTGTTCAGGATATAGTGGGTATACCCTGGGATAGCGAAAAGAACGAACCACGGCCATACGGCAGCAAGGACGTTGGCCTTCAGAAGATAGCGCTGGTCATCAAGCACAAGCAGCAGGGAGACAAGTATAAGACAATATATACCTTTATCAACAACAATCCGAACTGGGCTAATGGTGCCGAAATCACATTGGAGGGCTATAAGGTCGACCGCTAACAAATGGAAATACAGTTCAAAAATGAAATCCCAAATTACAAACCACAAATCCCAAATAAATTGCAATATCAAAATTTCAAAAATCAAACTAAAGTTTGTGATTTTGAATTTGGAATTTATCCCGACTTCCTCCCGACAATGTCGGGATAATATCGGCATTTGAAATTTGGAGCTTGAGATTTGGAGTTTCTACAATGCAATATGACCTGGAAGAGAGAACCCTAAACTTTGCCAAAGAGGTGGTTGAGTTTGTAAGAACTCTTCCCAGAACTATAGCAAATGCAGAAATAACAAAACAAGTCATCAGGTCTTCGGGTTCTATAGGAGCGAATTATATTGAAGCGAATGAGTCCCTAAGCAAAAAAGATTTTGTAATGAGGATCAAAATTTGTCGCAAAGAAGCAAAAGAAAGCAGTTATTGGTTAAAACTGGCTGAAGTGAAAAACTCAGATGGCGAAAACCAGAGGAGAGCTCTAATCGAAGAAGCAACGCAACTTACGAAAATCTTTAGTTCAATAGCGGAAAAGTCAAGATGAATTTATTTTTGAATTTGGAATTTATCCCGACTTCCTCGAGGATGCTCGATAATATCGGGATTTGAAATTTGGAGCTTGAGATTTGGATTTTCCCTGGAGTGGCGGCTGAATCTTAAACGTAATGAAGATGAAAAAGCTAAACAAAGGTGAGAGGGGTTTTACTCTACTTGAGCTGCTAATAGCTATCGCTCTTACTGGTGTTATCGCCACGGCTGTTACTATGGCTATTTCCCAGATATTTACCGGGACTACCCGCAGCTCTAACCATATGGTCGTGGTCAGACAGGTGCAAGAGGCGGGCTATTGGGTTGGCTATTATGCCTACGCGGCTCAAAACACGG
>CAZWDC010000040.1:0-6617 GCA_964633085.1 uncultured Dehalococcoidales bacterium | reverse complement strand
CTCTTTTACTATGCTCGTGATAACTAGTCAATGGAGTTTTTATATTATAAGCATTAAGCAAATGCCGCGTAGTCCTGGTATCTTCAGCAGCAATAAGTTTGACCTCTCGCAGAAGGCGTAAGGCACGCAAGGAGATATCCTCCAGATTGCCAATGGGAGTAGCAATGACATAAAGAATCGGCATGTCTCAAAATTATACTCAATGGCTATCATTTTATCCACAGGACTCTCTCGACTTTGGGGCAATCAATAGCCCGCTGTCATTGTGGGCTCTGATTTATCGGGGGCGAAAAATCTGACTTCGCCAGGAATCCGGAGGCTCTTCACTGGCGCTCAGAGTGATGGTTTAACCTGCCTTGACTTTAGACTGCCGTGCCTGTATATTTTGTGGCAACTTTTTATAAGGTGGGAAAAATGCCTCATCCTAAATTTAAAGAGTTGGAACGCGCTTACGGATTTGATGAGGTTTCACTTGTCCCTGGTGATGTAACTGTTAATCCTGACCAAACCAACATAGACTTCACCATAGGAAATTACACCTTTTCCATCCCTATTTTAGCCTCAGCTATGGATGCTATTGTTGCCCCAGCCTTTGCTATCAAATTCAATAAGCTTGGCGGGCTAGCTGTCCTCAATCTAGAAGGTGTACAGACAAGGTACGAAAATCCCGAAGAAGTTCTAAATCAAATTGCTGAGACTCCTGAGAAAGAAGTCACTCCCTTACTTCAGAAAATCTACTCTGAGCCCATCAAGGAAAAGCTTGTTAGCCAACGCATTGAAGAGATCAAGAAGGCTGGGGCTGTCTGTGCCGTGTCTGTAACTCCGGCTAACACCAAACGCTTGGCTCCTATAGCCAAGGATGCCGGGATGGATATACTCGTGGTGCAGTCTACCGTCACCACAGCCAGGCACATCTCCAAGAGTTATCGGGGGCTTATTCTGCCTGAACTCTGCCAGCAACTGTCCTTGCCTATCATAGTAGGCAACTGTTGCAGTTATAGCGCGGCTTTAGAGCTAATGAGAACGGGGATCGATGGCATCTTGGTTGGAGTAGGGCCTGGGGCTGCCTGCACCACCCGGGAAGTCATCGGTGTGGGAGTTCCCCAGATAACTGCGACTCTGCATTGTGCCGCTGCTCGGGAAACATATCTCAAAGAAAGTGGTAAATATGTAGCGGTGATAACAGATGGAGGTATTCGCACTGGTGGCGATTTATGCAAAGCATTCGCTGCCGGCGCTGATGCCGTCATGATTGGCTCACCTTTAGCTCAAGCAATAGAAGCGCCGGGAAGAGGCTATCACTGGGGCATGTCTCATTCCCATCCCGCATTGCCGAGAGGGACGCGTGTCAGAGTTGGCACTGTTGCCTCATTAGAGCAGATTCTCTTTGGTCCTACTTCCGTCACCAATGGCACTCAAAACTTAATTGGTGCTCTACGCACTGGCATGGGAGTATGCAGCGCTCGGACCATTAAGGAAATGCACAAAGTTAAGATGGTTGTTGCTCCATCTATAAAAACTGAGGGGAAATACTTTCAGGCAATTCAGAATGCCCCTTGATTTTATAGAAACGCAGAAAGGCAAAACCTGACACCAAAGCCAACCAGAATCAAAGCACAAACACTAAAGACAATCTTCTGCACCTTTTGTGTCCACCATCGCTTTGACTCGAATGTACCCACGGAGAGAAATTCACTCCAGGCCAAATCGAGAGGCCAATGCACTATAGTAAACAAAATGACACCGACAAGCCCGAACCTGGCAGCACCAGTTATCAAAACTGCACCTGCGGTCGCCCACCATATGTAAAAAGCCGGGTTAGTTCCTGTAATCACAATGCCAGTTATTAAAGAGCTGGCTGGCAGACCGCCCACCGCATTGTGTGTTTGACGAGTAGCTCGAAACATACGGAAACCTAAATAAACCAGCATCAAACCACCGACAAGATATAGTACTCTTTCCACTTGGGGAGAGCTGAGGAAACGCCCGGACCCAAAATATATTGCGGTCATTACAGCTATGAGAGGTATTTCGATAACAGCATGTCCGGCTGCGATCCAGACACCAGCGTGTTTGTCACTATAACCTTTGGCGATGGTGGCAGCAGTCATTGGTCCAGGTAGCATAACGCCAGTAAGGGAAATCGCCGCTGCTGATAATAAAAATAAGCCTAGGCTTGTCTCCATGACTTACTCGGGTAAAGCCAAACTCTGGTTAAATTTCCTCTTGTTCCTCGTCTTCCTCTCCAGCCACAACCCCGCCATAACGAGGGAGCATCACGTCTACTTTTGTGCGGCGACCTCTGGCTCCTCTGGGTAGTTCGCTAATCATCCTCTTTAGCTCTGCCAGTGCCTCAACCGACTGTGCTGAGGGCGTAACTACGCCATCTACCCCAGCTTGCCATAAACTGGCCAACTCAGCTTTCGTGGCTAACGAAGGCAGGGACATGATAACTGGCTTCTCTAAAAGCTCGACGAGCCTTCGGCAAATAAGCAGATGCTCTACAGCAATAAACTCTCCGCTTCTACTGCTGATAACCACACCGTCTACTCCAAGCCTATTAATAGCTTTAACAAACCCTGGGTCTAACGAAGGCTCTATCATCAAGAATTTGCCTATCCCCTCTTTGTGTAAAACTGCGGCAGGTACTTTGATGTCAAAAACCACAAAGTCACACCTTGTGCTCACAAGCTCGTTTATTCTCTCTTGGCTCATGTCTTTCACAGATACTCCCAGAGGGACATCGCCCATGGCTTCGACCATCTGCTTAACAGTCTTGGCGCTTGGTCCCTCGCTCATTATCAAGCCGGCATCGGCGTTGGCATCAGCCACGATTTTAGCTTCCTTGACCTGTGTTCCGGACAGCCCCACAATAAGCAACATTGCTGAGCTTTTTGGTTCGGAGACAGACGGGCGGAAACCTATGGGCGTGGTTGAAGACTTAGAGAGGCTCTGCAATTTATCTACAAGTTTGCTCATATCACCCCCAGATTAACCTCGATATAAACTCATGTTGAATTTAAACAGGGTTCTCAAGAAAATTGCAAGATTTTCTTGGGATGGTTTAGCCAGCGGTCGGATTCGAACCGACGACCGACGGTTTACGAAACCGCTGCTCTACCCCTGAGCTACGCTGGCACTCATTCGCGATTATTTGCCTTAATGACCCTATTGCTAGGGATTCTACCATACCTTAGCGAGCTATCCAAATTTCAGGGGCTCACTTTCCTGGGTGCTCTAATAAAGGCGAGAAGTATCAGCGCCAGGATAGTACATATGCCGCCCACTATGAAAGCCAGGTAGTAAGTGCCTGTTACGTCAAACATACGTCCTCCGAGGACTGGTCCAATTGCTCCACCAATGGCTACCCCCAACATTTGAACGCCAATAATTGCGCCTATGGCCTTAAGCTTAAAGAGTTCCCCAGCTATCACCGGGAGCAGGGGCACACAACCGCCATAGGCAAACCCAAAGACTGCAGCAAACAGATAGAGCATCCATACATCCGTGGCTTTGAGGAGCCAGAACATCGCCAAAGCTTGGAGGACCAAACAGCTAGCGAGTGTGCGCTTTCCCCCCAGTCTGTCAGAGACGGCACCCATCATCAGTCGGCCGATAATACTGAAGATGCCAATCATAGCTATGAAGTTAGCCGCCACCACCTTAGGTATGTCGAGGCCGATTGCATGCTTATCTATATTAATCATTACCATTTGGAGGCATATAGACCAGAAGATAATTATGGCCAGCAATAACCAGAATGCTCTGGTTTGAGCCGCGTCTTTGAGAGAGAATCCTTGTCTCTGTGAAGTAAGGCTGTTTTCTTTTATATTTTGATTTTTCTCATCACCTGCTACTGCCTTAGCCTTGCCCAGTGGTAAAAGCCCTTTCTCCTCAGGGCTACGCCGTAGCAACAGTGCACCCGGGATAACAATGGCCCAAGCCACGAGCCCGAGAATGATATAGGTCCAGCGCCATTCATAAGTATCGATGAGGTATCTGGCTAGTAGAGGTATGACCGCTGTGCCCACCCCTGTTCCACCAACAACAATACCTACCGCCAAACCTCTTTTCTGCATGAACCACCTCGATGCTGTGGCTACTAAAGGAGCAAAGGCTACACTCAGTCCGAAGCCGACCATTAGGCCGTAGAATAGATACAATTGCCAGGCGGCACTGATTCGGCTGGTCAATATGAGGCCCAGACCCAGAAAAAAGCCTCCAATGGCTACTGTTGTTCTCGGTCCGTACCTATCGGTGGCTCGCCCGGTGAGGATGGCTAGGGCGCCACGCGAAAACATGAAAAGTGAAGCAGCTCCCGTTACTAATGCCTGACTCCAGCCGAAAGCTTCTGACAGAGGGTCGAGGAATTTGCCGAAGGAGTATTGGACTCCGTATGCGACCAGAGCCACGCAGAAGGCGGCAGCTACTACTATCCAGCCGTAGAAGATTCTCTGAGCTTTCGCCTGGGCAACTTTGCCAGATTTCGTTCAGGCCTCCTGTCGCATATCCTTTATCAATTTCTTGGCTCGAGTACCTTTTTGTAGTGAGCCCGGGGTTACCAGTTGTATCTCGGGCGTGGTCATTTTTCCCATTTTGACATTTTTGTGAACCGGCGGGACTTTTAATATCATTTCCCTTATCAGTTCTTCGACTGCCGCTCCTGTTCTAGCTATCTCCACCTGAAAGGTCAGCTTGTCTTTGCCGCCATCCTTGTTTACGCTCACTTCATAACCAACGATGTCCGGAATTGTATAAAGTGCCTCGTCAAACATCGCCGGATATATCTCATCTCCATCTCCTAGTCTTACTACCGACTCCAGCCTTCGTGTTACCTTATCCAGCTTCTTGAGAGCAGTCATGCCACACTCACAAGGTTTAGCACTTAACCTGGATATATCGTGTGTTCTGTATCTGACTAGCGGCATCGCTTCCCTAGTTAAGGTGGTAAAGACTAGCTCTCCTTCCTCTCCCTCAGGCAAAACCTCTCCGGTTTCCGGGTCTATTATCTCAGCCAGAAGGTCAGCCTCGTTGAAGTGGTAGCCATTATGAGCTGAACACTCCACAGCTACTCCCAACCCCATCTCGGTTAACCCGTAGTGGGTGAAGATTTCACAATTCCACGCAGACTGGAGGTTAGCCCTCATCGAGTCCGAGAGGTAGTTAGAAGTGAGGAATAAGACTTTGACCCCTAATTTTGTCAAATCATGATTTTTCCTAGCTTCCACCGTAATTCGATTAAGGCGAAGTGTCTCACAGAACAAAACAGTTGAACCGTGTTTCTTAATGGCCTGGATTTGCTCCTCAGGGGTTGGCTCAATCCCGGTGACGACAGGAGTAGCGCCCATTTTCCGGACACCTTGTGCCAGCAGGTCGGACTGCCCTAAGACCATACCCTTGGGCAGCATTATCTGAACGACATCATCGCTGGTAGCTACCACGCTCATGCCCGCCCCCATAAAATCGGTCATTATCTCGATGTCTTTTTCGCTAAAAAAAATCCTCTTCTGCGGGCCAGTGGTGCCTGAGCTGGTAAAAGTAATTACTCGGGTCACATCTCCCAGAGGAACGCATACGAATCTCAAGGGGTTCTCAGCTAACTCTTCGGGCTTGGTTAAAGGTAACTTGGCCAAATCCGCCAGTGACCTGATTTCACTCAGCTCTATTCCCTTTTTGCTAAACAGTTCTCGGTAAAACAAGCTCTTGTCATAAACATAGCGTAAGGTATTCCGAAGCTGGAAAAGCTGAAAATCCTCAAGGTCGCTTCGGGTTAGTTCCTCCAAGCTTTTCTTACCAATATGTTTACGGTATTCTGGAGTCTCCTCTATTCTTTGTGTGACTATCTTGTTGAGTGACTTCTGTAGGGAAATTCGGTCTGCCATGTGGTTTGCCTCCAGCTATGCTATCCCCGGGTAGAGTCGCTGCCCGTCAACGCTGGTCAAGTATTTGGCACATAAAGGCACCAGCTTCCCGTTAGAAGTAAGGATGTGAATACAGCATCTCTTCAGCCTCTCCAGGTCGATATTCCAGGCATCTTGAAAAGCCATGCCTGAAATGTATAAATACTCCCTCTGCAGATGCTCTAACAATGTACTGAAGGGCGCTGGCTTATGTCGAGATAACGAGCACCGCTGCACTTCATCTTCTTCAACAAATCTCCAATATCGTTTGGCAAATCGTCGGGAATGCTCAGCTCCATCCTCATTGATTCGTCTTGGTTCCAAGTGACTGATTGGTAATAATTTCCCATCCATCAATACGAAGAAGCCTGAAAAAGAGCAGTGAGGATGCTCGCAGACAGGAGGCGCAAAGTTGCTCTCTCTTAACTCTCCTTTCGTTTGTTCCTCGAGAGCCCTGATTACATCTGGTATGGTCAGCCTATCCTCGTCCCTGGGTGTTCCTGGATATCTGCCGAAATAACTGATTGGCTGGAAGTAAACTCCTTTTACCGTGGGCACCCAGCTCTTGGCAAAACGGACGATGTCGCCTATTTGCTCAAAATTAACGTTGGGGATGACTGTGGGTACTAAGGTCACCCCTATCTTGACCTCGGCACAATTACTTATAGCCTGAAGCTTGAGGTCAAAGAGGCTTGCGCCGCGAGTATAACGATATAC
>CAZWDC010000039.1:0-11967 GCA_964633085.1 uncultured Dehalococcoidales bacterium | reverse complement strand
ATAATGTTTACCTTCAGAGAAAGTAAGGTTTCCTTCGGCATCTTCTCTAACAGCCCTGCCTAAGGATGCTAGAATGATGGCTTTCTGTGGGTCAAAACTTCCACCCGAACCTTGAACCCTGGTTTGCTTCTGCACTTCTTCAATAGCCCAATCAACCCATGCGGAATCACCAGCGTTTGTAGCCAAGCCTATGAGAGGATACCATAATTCCTGTGCTCTAATATTAGGGTGTAATCGGAAAATATCAATACTTCTCGCCAGCGTTGCAAACTCCTCCCTCTCCCTATCTGTGAATATTGTACCATCATGTGTTGTATCAGGCTGAAACTTTGTTGTTATGAATATAGTTCGGCTACTGGTAGCAGGGTCTTTATACCCCCGTCTCTTGTGTATTATAGTAGCTCCAAATATACGTGCTGCAGCTTGACTATGCCCGACGGGCTCTTCCTTCTTATATCTGACTATCGCTGTTTGCCGAGAGTATCTGTCGGCAACCAACCTCTCATTTTTCTTATGGTCAGCGTCACCTTCCTCGATAAATGCAGTGCTGTTTTCTTTCAATCCGTCTCTCAAGCTGGGGAAGGTATCATTTATTTTCAAGCCTTGCCAGTCTTTCAAATCTGGCAGGTATGGTGTGAAGTCAGGCACAGATTCATTGACCAGTTGAGCCATAACCTTCATAATGGTTGACTTCCCTGTTCCATGCTCACCGTACAGAGTAAGTATAGGAAACACTGCCAATTGTTGTATCTTGTAAGTCAGTATAGCATAATAGACGCATAGCTTAGCCTCATTTTCGTTTAGGGATGATGCTCTTTGCAATGCCATAATGTAACGCTGTAGCTGATTTACATGTTGAAGTGCTCTAGTTCAGATAGATTAGTGACACACAGGTTATGAAAGGACGCTATAATGGTTGCACTATGAATGTTTATAGCAAAATTCCGGGATATGGGCGCCTGGCAAGTATCCCGGTGCTGTCAAAGAAAGCCAGGCAAAGGCTGAAGTGGTTCGATTATTACAAATCCCATAATCGAAACGCCCGCCTCACCTGCCGCTATTTCGGCATCTCTCCTCAAACCTTCTACCGCTGGAAGCGAAGGTATGACCCTTATCACCTGGAAAATCTGGAGGACCGGCCTTGCCGTCCTGACAGAGTCCGCCAGCCTACCTACTCCGCAGAGCTTGTTGCCTCTGTCCAGAGGTTAAGGGAGGAATACCCCAGATGGGGGAAGGACAAGCTGGTAATACTTGTACGTCGAGAGGGATTTACCTGCTCTGCTTCCACAGTAGGCAGAATCCTTAAGAAGCTAAAAGAGCGCGGTGTATTAAGAGAGCCCCTGCCCAATCACATCTCTGCCAGGAAGAGCCAGAGACAACGCCCCTACGCAGTGAGAAAACCTAAAGATTATGTGGTTAAGGAGCCGGGAGATATTGTGGAGGTGGATACGCTTGATGTGAGGCCTTTGCCCGGCGTGGTGCTTAAACATTTTACTGCCAGGGATGTTATCTCCAGGTGGGATGTCCTAGAGGCTCACACCAGGGCAACATCCCACACCGCAGCTGCTTTCATGGATACCCTGCTAAGACGGATGCCGTTTCCTATCAAAGTCATCCAGGTAGACGGAGGGTCTGAGTTTCAAGATTCGTTTGAGGAGGAATGTCAAAGGAGAGGCATAAAACTATTTGTTTTGCCGCCGCGCTCACCTAAGCTCAACGGACATGTGGAGAGGGCACAGAGGACCCA
The DNA here is from genome assembly GCA_964633085.1 of uncultured Dehalococcoidales bacterium. GTDB lineage: Bacteria > Chloroflexota > Dehalococcoidia > GIF9 > AB-539-J10 > RBG-13-51-36. Next base: position 10,220 of record CAZWDC010000039.1, on the reverse strand, counting down.
TACTGAGGAATTCTATGAGGTAACGGACACAGGCTTTGAGATAGCAGAACTGAACCAAGCTTTACTAGAATGGGAAGGGGTATATAATACTGTACGACCCCACCAGGCATTAGGATACCTTACTCCACAGGAATTCCTTAAGCTCCATAAGCAAAACAAAAGAAAGGAGGAGGTGTCACTAAGGTAGTGAACGAGTACACAGGCTTGACAGGTGCCATTAAGGTAGTATAAAGTATTAGCCCAAAAGTACTATACCGCGGTGTGGGGTGGCGTAATACAAGTCAGGAACCCTGAACAAACCAAACTATTAATCAATACGAGCAAGGGCGTGCACAGGAACAGGCGTTTCTTAATGGTTTCAGCTTATGTGGGCACGCTTGTTTTGCTCATTGCATCCGGGTTGAGCTGCTTCAGTGGCGTCGCTGCTCACGAGGTCTCTGCTGAAAATGGGCTCCCGAAGACGGAATCTGAATTTAAGTCCTACATCACGCCTCAATGTCCCCAGGTTGTGCAAACGTTGCGAAGCATTCTTGGTGATCCTCCGTACGAAGTTTCTCAAACTGGCTTCGACGGCATCCGAACCTGGGTCGCTAATGAAATAGATTATGTGTCTGACGAAAAGCACTCGTGGGGAGACTATTGGCAAACTCCCGAAGAAACCCTGCGACTGGGCACCGGAGATTGTGAGGATTTTTCCATCTTGCTGTGCTCTCTTCTGAGAGCCTATGGCATTGCTGCCGAGCATGTATATGTCGCCATTGGTGTTGATGATGAGAAAAATGAACATGCCTTCCTGATAGAGGATTGGAACTGCGACGGGGAATGGCGGAGGATAGAGCCCCAAGCTCCTGCTGAGGTCTCTTCTCATCTCTTGCTCAACTTTCTCATGCCACATCCAGATTCCAGACTAGACAAATATAGAATTACCGCGGCCTGGAATGACCTGTATTACCACAGTGATGATTCTTTTTCACAGAGCGAGCGTGAAGCAACCGTGTCCACATTGACAGAGATAGTGACTGCTGTCGGCAATGTTATGCAGCGATTGATGCAACTCGCGCGGTATCTGTTTGGACTTTTATTCAGCTAAGATCAACAGGCTATATGCTGGATTAATAGCAATACCTTGATTTGGAAAACCTTTCCAGCTTTTTCCTCAATGCCATCAAATTCATGACATCTTCCTTGTTATATTCCAGCAACAAATTTAGCGCCTTTCGGTCATCGTGAAGCTGATATCTCCACCAGAGTATCACCGCCTCGGCCCCGCCAATACCTTGTAGCCGTCGAGGAATACCTAATTGCCGCTCTATTGTTTTGAAGCCACCATATAAATTGTTCTTCCAGCAATCGTGCATCAAGTCATGGTGGTGAAAATGCTCCCGCAGATTTACCCTCAGACGGAAATCGATAAAGGGAAGGTCAAAGCGGCTGCCGTTGTAAGTATAGATGGTATCTACACAACGCAACGTCCTGAGTAAGTTAGACTTGGTTACATCTGCTCCGATAAGTTGGACCAATTCATGCTCGCTGCCATTGGCCAAACAAATGCCGACAACAGTTATTTCATCATAAAACGAGCATAAGCCCGTAGTTTCGATATCCAGATAAGCATCAAATGGTTGTTGCAAGCTGCTGCCTGCCTTTTCAACACTGTTATTCTGGCATATGATAGCATATATAGGGAAAGTGTGTGCTGTTATGCCCACGACATGGTATCATTCCGACTTGGGAACAAAGAAGCATCTAGCTAAACAACTACCGAAGGAGAGCGAATATGAGAGAGTGCACCGTGGAGCAAAACAAAGACAAATGTAACTGTAGCTATGAGCCCTGCAGCAGGAAAGGCATTTGCTGCGAATGCTTGAGATACCATCGGCTGTCAGGTGAGCTGCCAGCCTGCTTTTTCCCCGACGATGTGGAGAAGACTTATGACCGCTCTATTGAAAGATTTATCGAGACCTATCAGAAAAGAAGGCGGCTGTGAATAGCGACCCAAAAATGGACAGGCAGATTGCCGGATAGTCTGATATACTTTTTTCAGTATGGCCAGGATAGATAACCGAGCTGACAACGAGCTTCGCCCTGTGCACATAATTTTAGGGTACCAGAGTTTCGCCGAGGGCTCAGCTTTGATTGAATTGGGAAGAACAAGAGTGCTGTGCTCTGTGAGCATGGAAGAAAAGGTGCCCAGCTTTCTTAAAGGTCGTGGTCAGGGTTGGGTTACTGCGGAGTATGCTATGTTGCCTCGCTCCACAATTATGCGTACACCGCGTGACAAAGCGGAAGGAAGAAGCCAGGAAATCCAACGCATCATCGGTCGCAGTTTAAGAGCAGTGACTAATTTAGCCATCCTGGGAGAAAAGACATTTATAGTAGATTGTGATGTCTTGCAAGCAGACGGCGGCACCAGAACAGCAGCCATCACCGGTGGATATGTTGCTCTGTATCACGCTTTTCATAACTTGAGAAAACAGGGCGTTTTGCCATTTATGCCATTAACCAAAATGATAGCCGCCACCAGCGTGGGCATTGTGAACGGCAATATGCTACTTGACCTTTGTTACGAGGAGGATTACCAAGCTGAAGTTGATTTCAATGTGGTCATGACCGACAAAAATGAGTTTGTGGAGATTCAAGGAACTGCCGAAGGCAAACCTTTTTCGAAAGAAACTGCTGATGCCTTGCTTTCTTTAGCCCAGCAAGGAATAAATAAATTGTTCAAAATCCAGAAGGGAATCTTAAGGGCTTTGTCTTGAAGTCGCCTGTAGAGCCCTTACTTTTGCCTGTCTTGCTATTGCTGGGTTGTGTTTGCATTGATAATCATCCTGTTTTATACTTTAGTTTTGCTGCAATTTATGCGAGGTTTTAGAAAGGTGACACAGCTAGAGTCAGCGCGAAAGGGCGCTGTTTCACGCCAGGTAAAGCACGTAGCCGAAAAGGAAAGAATAGAGACGCATTTTATCCTCCAAGGCTTGGCTGAGGGCGAAATCATAATTCCGGCCAACATTAATCACACAAATCTAATCCCCTGTGGTATAGGCAAAGGGCTGAGGACGAAGGTCAATGCTAACATAGGCACATCCTCAGATTTTTGTGATTTGAATACGGAATTAAGGAAATTACAGACTGCCATTGACTTTGGTGCGGATACTGTAATGGACCTGAGCACTGGAGGCGATATTTCAGCTATCAGGAGGGCTGTCATGCATGCTAGCAACGTGCCGGTGGGGACGGTGCCCATCTATCAGGCGGGCATTGAAGCTATTGAGAACCGTGGAGCCATTGTAAACATGACCGTGGACGAGATTTTCGCGGTAATCGAAGAACATGCCAAAGACGGTGTTGACTTTATGACAGTCCATTGTGGAGTGACCCAGGCATCTCTGGACAGACTTAAAAAGCAGGGTAGGATGACTGATATAGTGTCTCGAGGAGGAGCCTTTCTCATCGGTTGGATGCTCCACAATGGCAAGGAAAATCCTTTATATCAATATTATGACCGCCTATTGGACTTAGCCCTTGAATACGATTTCACTTTAAGTTTGGGCGATGGCTTACGTCCGGGATGCTTGGCTGATGCCACCGACAGGGCTCAAATCGAAGAGTTAATTATCCTTGGTGAATTGGTGGAACGTGCTCGAGAAGCCGGTGTTCAAGCCATGGTGGAAGGGCCTGGCCATTTACCACTGGATCAAATCGCCACCAATGTTCAATTAGAAAAGAGCCTCTGCCGTGGGGCACCTTTCTACGTCCTCGGGCCTCTGGTGACTGATATAGGTGCTGGCTATGACCATATAACTGCTGCTATCGGGGGGGCAATTGCTGCTGTCTCTGGCGCAGACTTTTTGTGCTATGTTACTCCTACCGAGCACCTTTCTCTCCCCAGTATAGCGGATGTTAAAGAAGGGGTAATCGCTTCTCGTATAGCTGCTCATGCTGCCGATATTGTTAAGGGCGTAAAAGGTGCCCGAGAGTGGGATGAACAAATGTCCCGGGCGCGCAAGGCTCTTGACTGGGAAACCCAAGCCAAACTATCTCTTGACCCAGAACTTTTCCGCCAAGTCCATAGTAAGATACCTGCTAGCGGAGTTACTTGCAGCATGTGTGGTAAGTATTGTGCCATGGCAATAGTGGAGAAATACCTCGGCATCTCAGCAACCAAATGCTACTAAAGTAACTGTCCTGATGGAATCGGGACAGTCTATAACTGAAAAATGAAGGCAGAAATCATACCTGTTGGCACAGAAATTCTACTGGGCAACATAATTGATACCAATTCATCCTTCCTAGCTAATCAATTACCATTGTTGGGAATCGACCTATATTTCATCTCTACGGTAGGCGACAACCAGAAAAGGTTAGTGGATACTTTAAAGCGAGCCTGGAAGAGAGCAGACTTTATTATCACCACAGGGGGATTGGGACCTACACAAGATGATATTACCCGTGAGGCCATTGGCGAGCTAGTAGGTGAGGAGCTGAAAGTTGATGAGAAGTTATGGCAGGAGTTGCAAGATTTGCTCCGCCACTATACAGGGGAAATACCACAGAGTAATATAAGACAGGCAACTATCATCTCTTCGGCTCAAATAATTCCCAATCGTATGGGGACAGCGCCTGGCTGGTGGGTTGAGAAAGACGACCACATAATTATAGCTCTGCCTGGGCCACCCGATGAGATGAAATTGATGTGGCAAGAAGGCGTGTTGCCCAAACTGAAGCAAAGAGTAACCGGAGAGGTTATCCTATCCAGAGTAATCAAGACTTTTCGACTAGCCGAAGCTAAGGTAGAGGAATTAGTAGCCCATCTTTCCAAACTATCCAATCCTACTTTGGCTACCTATATCAATCCTGATGGTGTTCATCTACGTATCACAGCCAAAGCAAAGGACAAAACAGAGGCCCAGCGCCTTATTTGCCAAAGCGAAGAACAAATTCGAACCATCCTTTCTCCTTATATTTGGGGGGTAGACGATGATACTCTGGACTCTGTTATTGGAGAGTTGCTCAGAGCCAAGAACTTGAGTTTAGCCACCATGGAATCTTGCACAGAGGGGCTTCTGTGCAGCACTATTGCCAGTGGTCGGGAAAGCCATACTTATTTCAAGGGAGGATTGCTAGCTTGCTGCGATGAAGCTAAGGTAGCTTGTGGTATGGACATTTCCATTATGGAGCGATACGGCAGAGAAGACACCCAAGTAGCTAAGGCCATGGCTGAGACTGCACGCAGGAAATTGAAAACCGATATTGGCCTAGGTGTTGGTGGTAACTTGAATCCCGATAAAAATTCTGGTGATGCCTTCGTAGGCCTGAGCAGTGATAAATTTGAGCAAACCTTCATCCATATACTTCGTGGAAACCGCTCAAGAATGAAGCTAAGAGCAGTTTATGCCGCCCTTTTTGATTTAAGAAAAGCTTTGCTCGAGGAGGTCCAATGCACTTAATTATAGACGGCTATTCAAGCAACCAAAAACTTCTCCGGGATGAAGATTTCCTACGGAAATGGTTGGAAAATTATCCCGCTAGGATTGGAATGACCAGAATTTCACCACCATACGTGCTCAGATATGTAGGGCCAGTGTTAGAGGATTGGGGGATATCAGGATTTGTTTTCATAGCAGAAAGCCATATTGGCATCCATACGTTTGTTGAGCGGAATTACATTAACATAGACGTTTTCTCTTGCAAGGATTTTGATACCGAGAAAGCAATAAAAGATTTCCGAGAGGGATTCCACTTGGTTAAATTGCGAACCTGCCTGATTGATAGAGAATGGCCCAAAAACTCTGATTTCATCGGAGCAATGGCCAACCCTCAAAGTTTTGTTTACCATGAATGACTATGACTGTCATCTCGAGCCTTTCGCTTGTGGGCATGAGGAGAAATTTCTGCCGCATCGGGTGTTTGCTGGATTAACTCCACCTTATTCAAATCTACAGCAAGCTAAGACTGTAGTTCTGCCTGTCCCCTACGACAGCACTAGTGAATGGCGAGGTGGGTCTCGCCATGGCCCACAGGCTATTATCGACGCCTCCCAGTATTTAGAGCTTTATGATTTAGAACTGAACCGCGAGATATATAAAGTTGGTATTGCTACCCTGCCCGAGGTAGAACCCTTGCTGAGCAGCCCTCAAGATACGATTGACAGAGTTTATCAAGTGGTTAAAGGCTTAATACAAAGGGAGAAACTCGTAGTATTGCTTGGTGGAGACCATTCCCTTTCTTTAGGGGCAGTTCGCGCTTTCAAGGAAGCATTTCCCAGACTGTCTGTATTACAGCTGGATGCTCATGCTGACCTGCGAGATGAATATCTGGGGACTAAATATAGCCAGGCTTGTATTATGCGCCGCATCTTTGAGCTTTGCCCTATCTCTCAGGTGGGAGTGCGCAGCCTTAGCTGGGAAGAAAAACAATTCTTAACGCAGAACAAATTGACGCCCTTTTATATGTCTGATTTGACGTCGAATAGAGCTTCCCTAGATGGAATAGTAGACTCCCTCAGCGAAGACGTCTATATCACCGTAGATGTAGATGTTCTTGACCCCTCCATTATGCCGGCAGTAGGCACTCCCGAGCCCGACGGCATGTCATGGCGGCAAGTCCTGAATATAGTAGAATCGGTTGCCCTTCACAAGCATATTGTGGGCTTCGATTTAATGGAATTCTGCCCCGGGGAGGGGCCAGGTTCCTGTGCTTTTCTACTGGCTAAATTAGCTTACAGGTTTATTGGTTACGCCGTGCCGCAAGAGGGACGATGAGGGGTAATATAAGTCTGGGCAAGGTCTTCGGTATTCCTCTGCGACTCCATTATACCTGGTTTATTATCTTTGCTCTGGTAACCTCTTCACTTGTGCTCTACCCCTTAGTAGAGCCTCCTTACCCTCCTATATGGCAGAGGATAATTTTGGGCATACTGACCAGTTTGCTCTTTTTTGCTTCCATGGTTACCCACGAACTGGCTCATAGCATCCTGGCTATTCGTAACAATATCCCGGTTAAAGATATTACTCTTTTCGTTTTTGGCGGGGTGTCCCAAATAACCAAAGAGGCAACCAGCCCTAGAGCAGAACTCTTAATAGCCATAGTTGGGCCTTTAACCAGCTTGGCTCTGGCTGGAATTTTCTACGGATTGTATATTTTACTGGCCGGAACCCAGCAAATCTTAGCCGCTAGCTTAATGCAATGGCTAGCTTTGATAAATGTAATCTTAGCTGTATTCAACCTAATCCCTGGTTTTCCATTAGACGGAGGCAGAATATTCCGTGCCCTCGTGTGGCGAAGGACTCAGGATTACCAAAAGGCAACCCGCACCGCCACCAAAGTAGGACAAGGGATAGCTTATGCCTTTATCGCCGCAGGCCTTGCCCTGATTCTTGTCTTGCGATTATGGCTTAACGGCATGTGGCTAATATTCATCGGCTGGTTTCTCAATGACGCAGCCAGAGCTAGCTATCAGCTGATTCTGCTCCGGGATGCCCTTACTGGCGTCACAGCGCGCCAGGTTACGGACTATGGTTGTCCCTTGATCCCTCCTCACATGAATTTAATGGAGCTAGTCCAGCAATATGTATTGCCCACAGGGCGAAGTTGTTTCCTGATAAGCTGGGGAGCTGAGTTAGAAGGCATGGTCACCCTACAGCAGATAAAGAAGGTTCCCCGCAGCCGTTGGGCAATCACCTCTGTGCAAGATATCATGACCACGGCTAGCAAATTAAAGGTGGCTTATGCCGATCAGGATATCTTGAACGTGCTCCAGGAAATGAACGGGGAAAGTGCCGAGCACATACCTGTAATGGAAGCCGGGAAAGTCGTTGGAGTAATAAGCCGGGAAGATGTAGTTCGCTTTCTTCGAACCCGGGCCGACTTCGGAACAGGCTCAACACCCAGATAGCTATTATCAGACGCTAGAATAATACCTCCTATCCAAGAAAGGTTCATCCCACGGGTTTTTGTCAACGAGCTGTCGTCGGGTGATATATCCTGTGTCTTTGAGAGTAAGTTGGTATCTAAAGTGAGCCGCCAGGGAATCGAACCCTGAACCTGCTGATTAAGAGTCAGCTGCTCTACCAATTGAGCTAGCGGCCCAGTGTAATAATGTTAACATTACGGAACAGCGCCGACAAGTAGAGCTATAACGAATGAACTAGTTTTATGGTAGAATGGGCTTTTACTAATGAAAATTCTTCGTGAAGTCGGCATAGTTATTCTCATCTTCGTGGCCGTTTTTGTTCTCCTTCGGCTCACTATCCAGACTTATACCGTGGTAATGTCCAGTATGGAGCCCAATTTCCAGGAAGGCGAGTGTATTATAGTTAACAAAGTGATTTACCGTTCCTCTGACCCACGGCGAGGAGAGGTAATAATCTTTACCCCGCCGTTTGATTCCTCCCATCCTTTCATCAAACGTGTTATTGGCTTGCCCGGCGAGACCGTGGAGATTAGAGATGGCAAGGTTTTTATCAACGGCACCCCCTTAGATGAAGAATATGTCATGACACCGCCAGGCTACACGATGCCAGCTACAGAAGTTCCCGAGAACGAATACTTCGTCCTCGGTGATAATCGCAACAACAGCAACGACTCACATACTGGCTGGACCGTGCCCCGGAATAATATCATTGGCAAGGCCTGGTTCACCTACTGGCCGCCAAGCAAGTGGGGAGTGGTCAAGCATTACAGCTATCCCGAGTTGCCTGAAACTGAGGGACAGGAAACGGTACTCTGCCTGTCGCCTGGAGGTGCAACTTGAGTGACAAAGTACTAGAGATATTCAAGACGGCTGGAGCCATAAAAGAGGGGCATTTCCTGCTCGCCTCAGGCTTACATTCACCTGTTTACTGGGAAAAGTTTCGCATCTTGCAACACCCACACCTTACTGAGAAACTGTGTCGCCTGATCGTCCAACACTTTAAAGAGCAAAAAATAGACGTAGTGGCTGGTCCGACCACTGGCGGCATTATTTTGGCCTTTGAAACCGCTCGCCAGTTAGGAGTGCGGAGCATCTTTGCTGAAAAAGTGGGGGAGGTAAGGGTCTTCCGTCGCGATTTTGAAATTGCGCCTGGCGAACACGTCCTTATTGTGGATGACGTCTTGACCACAGGAAGCTCACTCAAGGAGACGATAAGTGCCGTAGACAAACTGGGAGGGATTATCATCGGTATTGGAGTACTTGTCGACCGCAGTGAGAAAAATTTGGATTTCAACCTGCCCTTCTTCAGTTGTCTTCGTGCTCCCACTATAGTTTATTCACCTCAAGAATGCCCTCTTTGTGCCGCTCACATCCCCCTGGTCAAGCCTGGTGCCTCAAGCTAGCGACTTGTTTAGCATTCCCTTTGCTTAAGGCAGTAGCTAAACAATCACGAGTACATTTGCTTGACACTAGAATAGGGAAAACCTACAATATCCTCGATGCCGAGGTAGCTCAGTCGGTAGAGCAGCGGACTGAAAATCCGTGTGTCAGCGGTTCGATTCCGCTCCTCGGCACCGCGTCTGAGGTTGCAGAACGGAACGAGACTAATGATAGAACACCTCTTTGTGAAAGGGAAGTGCGAGAACGTTTAAATGGGGTTAAGGCTTCCACGGTGAATGTGCCGAAGTGGCGGAATGGTAGACGCGACAGTCTCAAAAACTGTTGGGGGGCAACCCCCGTGTCGGTTCGAATCCGACCTTCGGCACCAAAACCTGACAAGTTGCCGGGTTGTGTAGCGGTAGCACAGAGGACTTTGGATCCTTTAGCCCAGGTTCGAATCCTGGCCCGGCAGCCAACTAAATCAAGACAAAAACTAACGGACTGAAATTGTTTAATAACGCCTTCCAGCACTTCACTCAGAGTCAGAGTGACAAAATAGGCAACCCAGATGAAAAAGCTTAAGCATGTGACTATATATACCGATGGCGCATGTCTGGGAAATCCTGGCCCCGGCGGATATGGAGTCATACTCCTCTATCGCGGTCACAGAGGAGAGCTATCCGGGGGCTATGCTAGAACCACCAATAACCGAATGGAAATAATGGCTGCGATTGTCGGATTAGAGGCTCTCAAAGAGAAATGCCAGGTGACGCTATACAGCGATTCTGAGTATTTGGTCAAGGCGATGTCCAGAGGATGGGCACAAATATGGCGAGCGAACGGCTGGAGACGCAGTAAACGAAAAAAAGTGTTGAATTCCGACCTCTGGGAGAGACTTTTGCAACTATGCGGTCACCATGATGTGAAG
>CAZWDC010000038.1:0-4972 GCA_964633085.1 uncultured Dehalococcoidales bacterium | reverse complement strand
CCCCAGCAAAGGTGGCCTCCTGTGTCCTCATTGTAATTCTGGAGAAAACCACGATTACGAGCAAATCGAAACAGTTTCATTAAAAACTACTCTCCCCCTTTCAGTCGGAGCTTTAAAAGTTCTTCGTTTGTGGCAAAGCTGTGACTATGCTACGGCAAGGCGGGTCAAATTAAAACCAGAATTATCCCGGGAGTTAGAGCAGGTATTGCACGAGTATATAACATATATTTTGCAGCGAGAGCTTAAATCACTAACGTGGCTAAAAGAGCTAAAAGGGGAAATTGCCGCCTGTAACCTCAGCACAAGCACTTGACAACCATATTAGACAGGATTAAAATTGCTCGATGCTTAAAAGCGGTGGAATAACAAAGTGTGAATGGGGAATGCTTGATATTCTAATTCAACCTTCAGGTTTATTTGCTCATTGCTCCTAAACTCCTTTTTTTCAGCACATTAGTTCTCTAATTCATTGAAAGTATGGCGAAACTAACTCGGTGCTCAAGATAGGAAATGTATATCGTAATAGCAGGCTTAAGTGATATAGGGAAGAATCTGGCGCAGCTCCTTGCCAAAGAAGGAAATGAAGTGGTGGTTATAGACAAGGACCCTGCCAGATGTGCTGAACTAGCAGAAAGCTCTGACATAATGGTGATCACGGGAGACGCTGCCCAGAAGTCCACTCTCGAACAGGCAAGGGTTAAAAATGCCTATGCCTTTGTGGCTGCTGCTGGCGATGATTCAGAGAACTTAATGATTTGTATGATGGCTAAAGAACTGGGAGTAAGAAGAGTGATTTCCCTTGTAGATGAAGTAGAGCATGCGGAAACTTTCAAGCAAGCTGGGATTAATTTGCAGGTTAACCCTGATATGGTAGCCGCCAAGCACATCTATCGCCTGATTTCACAGCCCTATGTGAAGGATTTTCTCTCTTTCGAAAGGGCTGAGGTCTTTGAAATAGAGATTGAAGAAGGCATGAAATGTGTCGGGCAGACTGTTTCTAGGCTACAAACCCCCAACGGTGTAAAGGTCCTCGTGGTGCAAAGAGGGGAAAAATTTTTGGGTGCAGATGGCGTGATACAGCCTAAAGATTGGCTGACTCTCATCGTGAATCGAGAGTCTGCCAAAAAGGGGACCGAATTCATGAATAGATGGTTCGCCAAAGGGTAGGATTAACCCTCCACATCATTGGCTCGCTTCTAAAATACTTCGCCTTAGCCTACCTCGCTCCTTTGATAACCGCTGTCTGCCTAGGCGAGGCGAAGTGGTACATTTACTTGTGCGCGCTGCTGCTCACCCTCGGCATCGGACTAACTCTCGAGTTTAGATTCAAGACCGATAAGGAAATAGACCGTGCCGATGGTTTTGCCATAGTGGCTTTTACATGGCTCCTCATTCCCCTCCTGGGTACACTCCCTTATGTATTCCCCCCTGTAAAGTTGGGGTTCCTCGATGCCTTCTTCGAGACCATGTCCGGCTTCACTACTACCGGGGCCACCATACTGGACGTAGTCGAGGAATTACCTAAGAGCGCTATCTTATGGCGTAGCCTCACTCAATGGGTGGGCGGCATGGGGGTGATCCTTCTTTTCATTGCCGTATTGCCCAGGCTAGCAGTAGGAGGTTCTCAGCTCTTTGAGCGAGAGTTTCCCGGACCATTGCCCGAAAAACTGCGTCCCAGATTCAGGACCACAGCCAGGCATCTCTGGTCCATTTACCTGCTTTTTACTGTTGCTGAGATAGCACTCCTTTTTATGGTAGCTAAGCTCCCATTATTTGACTCAATTTGCATTTCCTTTTCAACTATTTCCACGGGCGGATTCACTCCCACCACGGGAAGCATTGGAGCTTATGCTAATCCCGTGGCTGAATATATCATCATGTTCTTTATGCTCCTGGCGGGGATGAGCTTCATAATTCACTATCAGGTTTTACATGGAAACTGGAAGACACTTAAGGACGACGAATTGAGGCTTTACTTGATTATCCTGGCAGTCGCTAGCTCCTTATTAATCATTGCGCAAGGCTTTGCTTCATACAGACAAGGAATATTTCAAGCGATTTCAATCATGACCACCACCGGCTTTGCTACTGCTAATTTCGCCTACTGGCACTCCAGCGCCAAAATAGTGCTTCTGGCTTTGATGCTCATCGGAGCCTGCGGTGGCTCGACCGGCGGGGGAATAAAAGTGATGCGCGCTTTAACCCTGATGAAACATTCGGGGGTAATGATGAGAAGAGCTATTTTCCCGAACGCCGTCATCCCCGTGAAATACAACAAGAAACCCGTCCCGGACGAAGTAATCCGCGATATAATCTCTTTCCTCTTTCTCTATATTCTTGTCGCTGTTGCAGCTTCAGTAGTGCTTTGTTTCCTTGGGCTTAATTTGGAGACGGCAATTTCAGCAGTAGCCGCTACCTTAGGAAATGTGGGGCCTGGTCTAGGTGGAGTGGGCCCGGCTTTGAATTATGCCTGGCTCCCTGGCACAGCCAAGGTCATCCTGATTTTCTGTATGTGGCTGGGCCGGTTAGAATTGTTTACCGTTCTTATGATATTCTCTCGTCACTTCTGGAAAGGCTGACCAAGCTGCACTAGAAGTCCCGAAGGAGTTTAGGCTATACTTTGCAACACACTTATGACCAAGGTTGCTTTTCAAGGAGAAAGAGGCGCCTTCAGCGAAGATGCTGCAATCAAGCTCTTTGGCACAGACATTGATTTCTCACCCTGCATTCAACTTAGAGACGTTTTCCAAGCTGTGTCGGAGGATAAGGTCAGATTCGGGGTAGTCCCCCTTGAAAATTCCCAAGCCGGCAGCATCAATGAGACCTATGACTTGTTATTAACACATCCACTCAATATATTTGCTGAAGTTATTCTCAAAGTAAGCCACTGCCTTATGGCTTTGCCTGGTGAGAAGCTGGACGACGTAAGAACGATTTACTCCCACCCTCAAGCTTTGGCTCAGTGTGAAGAATTCTTAAGTAAACTGAAGGCTGAAATCGTGCCCAGCTATGATACCGCCGGAAGCGCCAAAATGATAGCGGAGAAAGGATTGCGAAACTGTGCTGCTATCGCAAGCAAGAGAGCTGCTGCTCTTTACGGTCTGGAGATTCTAGCACCAGAAATTGAGACCAGCGTCAACAACTACACCAAATTCGTGGCTATCTCAAAGCAGAAAGCCAAACCTGCCCGCAGAAACAAAACCTCCCTCGTGTTCGCTGCTGAACATAAACCCGGCTCCCTGCACAGGATTTTGGGTGTCTTCGCCACCAGGAACATAAATCTGACAAAATTGGAGTCCAGACCGAGCCGAACCAAGCCCTGGGAATATGTTTTTTATGTCGACTTCGAAGGTCACTTACATGACGAAGTTTGCCAAGAGGCTCTGAAAGAATTACAAAGAGAGGCTACTTCTATTAAGATACTGGGCTCCTATCCTCAAGCTACCTGAAGTTGAACTGCCAATAACCCTGCTTCTTCAATCCTGCTTAGATTCCGGAAATTCCCTTCCAGTTTTCACTCTGGTAAAAGCTAAGCTGCTCTTCTGACCATGAAGAGTAGCGGAATTGATATTAGCTCCATAATGACGGCAAACAGGATTAAGTAGTTGATGGAAAGCTCATAGAGTGGCCCCATAACAGCTCCTCCCAAGAGCCAGCCGGCTCCGTACACTGTATTGAAGACCCCATAGGCAAATCCTCTTCGCTCTATAGGTGTCAAATCAGCGATAGCGGCACGCATAATCGTTTCCTGAATTCCCATAACCACACCCCATAATATTATGCTAATTAGCACCAAGCTGTAGCTCGAGGAAAAAGCCAGAAAGGGCATCGGCAAGGTTAACAAGGGAACTGCCAATAGCGATATGAGCCCAATTCTATCGTATGTTTTGCCCACGAGAAGAGCCGCCAGGGCATCTACCCCCATAGCAATGGCATAAATTATGGGAATTTGAGCATCGGGGATAATAGATTGAACTTTGACATGGTAGGAAATTAACTGGAAATTAGCAAATCCCGCCACCGAAAATAAAGTAAATACACTATAAAGCCAGAAGACCCTGGAAAGCTTGCCCTGGACATCTCGCCTCATCGCCCCCTCTGGAGCTTCAAGTTTCTGAGGCAAAGGGACCTTTCTTCTAGCCACGCCCAGAACAGCCAGAGTTAGCAAAGCCGGTATCCATAGCAGAGTAAAACCATCACTATAGCTAGCATGGGAGCGAAGAACAAGGAAAAAGATGATAGGCCCAATGATGGCGCCAATCTGGTCCAGCGCCTCGTGAACGGCGAACCCCCAGCCCCTCCCCACTCCTTTTGCGGCATAAGAAAGCATAGTGTCTCTGGCTGGATTTCTTATGGCTTTCCCCATCCGCTCCAGAATGATAAGCACGGCAGCAAGTTGCCAATAGCCAGCAAAAGCCAGCAAGGGAATGGACACCAGCAATCCGTAACCGATAAAGGTCAAAAGCCAATATGCCTTAGTGCGGTCGGCAAGATAGCCAGAGACTAGACGCAGAGCATAGCCCACGAATTCGCCAACGCCACCTACCAAACCAACAACACTGGCACTTGCCCCCAGCGTGGCCAGATAGGGGCCAGTAACACTCCTGGCCCCTTCGTAGGTTACATCCCCAAACAGACTGACTATCCCCAGGAGGATGATGAAGTACACGACAAATCCCTCTACATTTTTGAATTACCAAATGACTTCAAGAAATTTGGCAAGTACTCTACAGCTTCGCTCTTAGCTTTCGGTATGTGGAAACCAAGGCTTCCGATACGACTTTGGTATCAGACAACACCGGCATGAAGTTAGTGTCACCTTGCCACCTGGGAACTATATGAGTATGAAGATGCTCCGCTATCCCGGCTCCGGCAACTTTACCCACATTTAAGCCAATATTGAAACCACTGGGCTTCATTACCTCTGTTAGAAGTTCCAGGCTTTTCTTGATGATGTCAAAGTGTTCCTTTG
>CAZWDC010000037.1:0-17797 GCA_964633085.1 uncultured Dehalococcoidales bacterium | reverse complement strand
GCCTTGGTGGAAGTCCTCCCTGAAGCTGAAGAGACAGTAGATATCAAAATAAACCCGGAAGACTTGCGAATAGAGACCTTTAGGTCCAGCGGTCCTGGCGGGCAACATATGCAGAAGACGAGCAGCGCTGTCAGGATAACTCACTTACCTACAGGGCTGGTGGCTACTTGCCAAGGTCAGAGGTCTCAGCACCAAAACAAAGAAGCTGCTTTGAAGGTACTTTATTCTCGCCTCCTGGAACTTGAGCGCAAGCGGAAAGATGAGGAAAGAGCCAAGCTAAAAGGCGAGCGGATTGAAGCAGCTTGGGGAAACCAAATTCGAAGTTACGTTCTTCATCCCTACAAAATGGTGAAGGACCACCGCACCGATTATGAGGTTCACGATGCCGAAGCCGTACTGGATGGAGAACTAGACGGACTTATCACCGCTTACCTTCGGTCTAAAGTGGGGAAATGATTAAACGCATTGGCTTAATAACTTTAGTGACTCTCTTGTTTTTAAGCCCGTCTGTTGTGGCGGCCGAGGCTGGTATTGCAGTTACAGCTAGCAATGTAGCTGTAAATTTCCCAAGCCGGGCTGTGTTCACTGTTGAGGCTGAAAGCAATGTTAATATTGTGGATGTTCGTCTTTATTACCAGGTGGATAGGATGAACTATGCTGAAGTTGTCAGTGAGGGTTGGGCTGATTTTACGCCGGCAAGCAAAATAGTGGCTAATTGGGTATGGGATATGACGAATGCCAGCTTGCCCCCTGGCGCTGAAGTCACATATTGGTGGAGGATTGAGGATGCTGCTGGGAACAAGGTTGAGACCTCCCCCGGGATAATGCATTTCGATGACAGTCGCTATTCCTGGCAGAGCTTGACTGGTGCCATACCTCAAGGCAGGGAGCTGACCCTTTTCTGGTATGAAGGCGGTGATTCCTTCGCCCGAGAATTGAGGGATGCTTGCCGAGAAGGACTTACCAGGCTGACTCAGGATATTGGCACCTATCCAGAGAGGCCCATCAAGATATATGTTTATGCCTCTACTGATGACCTAAAAGGAGCCATGGTTTCTTCTCAGGAATGGACTGGAGGTGTCGCCTTTACTGATTTTGGCATAATCGCTATTAGTATTCCACCGGGCAAACTTGATTGGGGCAAGAAGGCGCTGGTTCACGAATTGACGCATCTTGTTGTTCGTCAGGCGACTTTTAGCCCTTATGGGCAGCTTCCTCTCTGGCTTGACGAAGGGTTAGCTATGTATAACGAAGGCGAGCTTGACCCTGATTTTCGCTCCTGCCTGGAAAAAGCTATTTCGCAAGATGAGCTTATTTCGGTGCGCAGCCTGTGTAGTCCTTTTTCTGCTTACTCTGAAAAAGCTTGCCTTTCCTATGCTCAAAGCTATAGCCTTGTGGAGTACCTTCTGGATAATTATGGGCAGGACAAGATGCTCAATTTACTGGCTCTTTTAAAGCAGGGTAATACCTACGACGAAGCTTTGACTGAGGTCTATGGTTTTGATATAGCTGGTCTTGATGCTCGCTGGCGAGCAACGCTGGCACCCCCCACTGTCATTGCGAGCGAAGCGCGGCAATCTCATGCTGCTTTGATTGCTATATTAGCGGCGTTAGCTACAGGACTGACTTTATGGGGTGCTCTGGCTCTGGAGAAGCGAGCCCGGCGAAAGTCATCTGGGAAATCAACCATGTAAGATAAGCCATGAAAGACTCCTTTACAGTTCACGATTTGCCCCTCAGTGAGCGCCCTCGGGAGAGGCTGCTTAAACTGGGGGGTGAAGCTCTTTCCGCTCAGGAAATTCTGGCTTTAATCCTGGGTCGAGGAGTTAAAGGTGAGTCCGTCATGGTGACGAGCCAGAAGCTGTTAAGCCGGTTTGGCAATCTCAAAGGTGTGGCCAATGCTTCTGTGGAAGAATTGACTCAGGTGAGAGGTATCGGGCCAGCCAAGGCAGCGCAGATTAAAGCTGCTCTGGAATTAAGTAAGAGGCTGGAAGCCGATGTTGGTGAGAAACCCAAGCCGATACTCAAGTCCCCGGAGGATGTAGCTGCTGTGGTGAAGAGCCAGTTGAAAGGCAAGAAGAAGGAACATTTTTTGGTGCTTTGTCTGGATACCAGAAACAAGTTAATAAGTTGCAAGCCGGTTTCCATAGGCAGCCTGGACACGAGTATTGTTCATCCCCGTGAGGTGTTTAAGGAGGCAGTTTCTGCCTCTGCCGCATCGGTAATCTTTGTGCACAACCATCCTTCGGGTGACCCTGAGCCATCCAGAGAAGATGTTGAGCTAACCAAGCGGCTGGTCAAGGCTGGCGAAATCATAGGCATTGATGTCCTTGACCATATCATCATCTGCGACAAGAGCTACTTAAGCCTGAAAGCCAAGAATTTGTTTTAATGGGCAAGGAGTATTATGAAGACTGGTGAAAGGAGCGAGGTTTTCTTTTTCCCCTATGATGAGAGCAGGGCTTTCCTCAGGGGGTTGAAGTTGCTTTTCCCGAAGGTAGCAAGCATTGTCTCTGCAGGCGATTCTGTAGCGGTTAAGGTTCACATGGGAGAATATGGTGGCAGTGCTTACCTTCGCCCGCCGATAGTCCGCCGGGTCTGTGATTTGATTAAAGAAGCTGGGGGTAAACCGTTTGTCACTGATACCACCTCTCTTTATCCTCTGGGGAGGTTCACTGCCAAGCAATACTTGGCGACAGCAGCCTACAATGGCTTCACCGAAGAATCGGTAGGAGCGCCTATAATTATCGCCGATGGGAAGCGAGGCTATGATGGCGAGTGGGTGGATATTCCCAAGCGGGTTTCTGGTTGCTCTTTAGATAAAATAAAGATAGCCAGGGAGATTTTCGACGCCGACTCTATGGTGGTCTTTTCTCACTTAAAGGGGCATGAGCTATCTGGCTTTGGCGGCTCTATCAAAAACTTGGCTATGGGCTGTGTTACCAAGGAATCGAAGGCTGCTCAACATAGGGTAAATCGTGGTGTCATCGACATCTCTAAATGCACAGGCTGTGGGCAGTGTGTCGAAGCCTGTGCCTTCAAAGTTTTGTCTTTAGTTGAAGAAAAAGTGGTGCGTGACGAAGAGAAATGCCTGAATTGCAATAATTGCCTTTATACTTGCCCGGAGAAGGTATTTTCCTTGCCTCCTCGGGCCAAAGAGAGGTTTCAAGTTTATCTGGTTCATGCTGCCGCCGGGGTGCTAAGCCGATTTCATTCCAAAGTGGCTTTTATCAATTTTGTCCAGGATGTAACGCCATTGTGTGACTGCGCTACGCCGTCAGGTTTGCCAGTAGTTCCCGATATTGGCATCCTCGCCTCCACAGATGTGGTAGCTATTGACAAGGCGTCTTTGGACTTGATTGCTCAAGCCCAGCCCATAGGGAAATTTGCCAACGTCAGCTCTCCCGATATACTGGGCAAGATAAATGGTACAGATAGCCTGATTCAAATAGGAACTGCCCAAGAGCTTGGCATGGGCAACATGACATACCAACTAAAAGAGCAAAAGTAGAAATGCCAAGGCAAAATATGACAAATCCTAAGCCGAGTAGTAGTAATAAGAATACAGAATTCAGTAGTCAGTAGAGGAATCTTCTGAATGCTGAATTCTGGCTACTGGCTACTAGTTTCAGGGTTTCGTGCTTAGGGTTTAGGATTCAATTATGAAGAGTAACATGGAGGATATTGAGTTAGCTCGCTCTCTTTTGGAGGGAGAGAAATGGAATCTCGTTATAGTGAAGGGCGGGCAGGTTTTTTTCAACTCTAGAGAACGGGGGATAGCCCCTTTTTTCCAGGCTGTTCAGAGCATGGGGACAAGTTTACATAATGCCACAGTAGCTGACCGCATCGTGGGTTTAGCTGTAGCTATGCTTTGCCTTCATGTTCGAATAGCCTCGGTGTATGCTAGCATAGCGAGCCAAGGAGCGCTTGATATGTTGAGGGGACAAGGGGTGACCGTTACTAGTAAAAACATAGTTCCTCATATTTCTAACTACGATGGGACAGGCCTGTGTCCTTTTGAGAAGATGGCAAGAAATTCAGCAAACCCTGCTCAGTTATTTTCTACCTTGAAATCAATGTTCGGAGGTCTTGATGATGATAGAGGATAGGCATTCACATAAAAAATTCTGGTTCGCCATTGTTATTCTGGCAGTAGTAGCTATTACATTCATGGTTGCTACAGCTTGGGCGTCAATTGAGATGGAGGAGACACGCAGTAGTCTGGCTCTGGTAGAAACTGAGCTAGAGGTGAGGCAAGCGCAATTAGCAGAGGCAGAAGCGCAGCTAGCAGCGGGGGAGGCTGAATTAAGCACATCAAGAGAACTTATCGAATCCCTGGAAGCTGAGCTTTTTAACCTGCAAGTTAACTATGGGCGCCTTATCGCGGGGTATGGCTATGTGTTGAGAGACCCGAGCTACCAGGAAATGAAAGTTTTTTTAGCCAGGGACAGAATAAGCGAGCACGTATATGTACCAGGTGAGTATACCTGCGTTGATTTTGCTGCCGATGTTAAGACAAATGCTGCTAGGGAAGGAATTCGCTGCGCTTACGTCGTCATTGAATTTCGTGGCGGAGGAGGTCATGCTATAGTTGCTTTCGATACTACTGATGAGGGGCTCGTCTTTATTGAACCACAGTTTGATTGGGAGGTCGAGCTTCAAGTTGGTAAGCGTTATTACCAATGCGTAAAACCACCACCAGGTAACTATATGACGAAGCCTCCCTATGATGACACTATAACGCGATATGTTGTGGTCTGGTGAAAGAGTGTTAGGCTCTTTCCGGGTCAAGCGAGGAATCTAGGAGTTCGGAGACAGTGAAATTAAGTTATCCTCATAGCAAAATAAGCCGGCGCCTTGTATTCCTTTTGCTTGTTTTAGTCTTATTTCTCCCTTTGGTTGGTTGCTGGCCTTGGTGGGGTGGCGAAGACACCCTTCGCCTCTGGGATGTTGGTCCCATAACGCTCGACCCGGCGATTGCTGCCGACATGTCTTCTTATACCTACGTAGTGCAAATCTTTTCGGGCTTGGTTCGCCTTGACCAGGAATTGAACATAGTGCCTGATATTGCCGAAAGCTTGCCAGAGAAAAGCCCTGATGGCAAAACATATACCTTCTACCTGCGCCGGGGAGTGAAATTCCATAATGGCCGGGAGGTCAAAGCTGCCGATTTCAAATACTCTTGGGAGCGAGCTTGCAACCCTGCTACTGGCTCTGGTACAGCCGCTACATATCTGGGCGATATCGTTGGTGCCAAAGATATGCTGGCAGGAAAAGCGAGAGAAATCTCCGGGGTCGAGGTCATCGATGACTACACTCTTCGAGTTACCATTGATGCTCCCAAAGCTTACTTCTTGGACAAGCTAGCTTACCCCACTGCATTTGTGGTGGATAAGGCTAACGTGGAATCTGGAGGGTACTGGTGGCGAAAGCCAAACGGGACAGGTCCATTCAAGCTAAAGGAATGGCAGCCAGGGCAGTGGCTGATTTTGGCGCGTAACCAGCTTTATTACGGCGAACCTGCCAAACTGGAGCAGGTCGTTTTTCGCTTTCTCGCTTTTTCGCCCATGGCTTTGTACGAAATAGGGGAGATTGATGTCACCCCTGTTTCCACGAGTTACATTGACCAAGTTACTGATGAAACTAACCCGTTTCATCAAGAGTTAGCTGTAACGCCTGAGCTCAGTCTTTATTATATTGGCTTTAACACTGCTAAACCTCCCTTCGACGATGTCAATATCCGCCGTGCCTTCTGTCATGCTGTGAATAAGGAGCATATCGCTAAGGTGATATTAAGGGACATGGTAAGTGTAGCTGATGGTATTTTGCCGCCAAGCATGCCTGGCTATGACGAGGCTCTGGAAGGACTGGACTACGATGTGGAAAAAGCGAAAGAACTCATAGCTGCCTCAAAATACGGAGATGTCTCGAATTTGCCCCCTATCACCTTGACCGTTGAAGGCTATGGCAATAACATTCCCAATTATCTGGGTGCCATCATTCAGGAATGGCAGCAAAACCTCGGTGTGAAAATCTCGGTGAGGCAACTGGAAACGGAGCATTTCCTTTACGACCTGAAGCAAGAGAAGGATAATATGTTTATAATGGGTTGGATAGCTGATTACCCCGACCCGCATGATTTCCTGGACATCCTGTTCTATACCGGAGGCGAAGTTAACATCTTCGAGTACAGCAACTCTAGTTTAGATGCCATGCTTGACCAGGCAGCTGTAGAACCGGATAGAGCTGTCCGCTTGGCTATGTATCATCAAGCTGAGCAACTGGTGGTTGATGATGCTCCTTGCCTTCCTCTGTTCCATGGAGCCAACTATATCCTGGTGAAGCCCTATGTCAAGGACTACGAGCTTAGTCCTCTGGGTATTCCCGACCTGAGCAAGGTTTATATTGACAAGGGCTAAATTCCGAATCCCAGGCTCTAAACAATGACAACTGACAAAGCTCAAATATCAAAATAAGCCCAAAGTTCAAATGATAAAACGAAGTAGGTTTGACATTTAAGCATTTGGATTTCGCTTGTCATTTGGATTTTGACATTTGGGTTTGTCTAGGAACAGGGCTAGTCCCTTATCACACCGCTGTAGACAGTCTTGAAGCTATGTCGGGGTAGTCCGTGGTGGTATAATGATAAAGGATGGAAAGGGAGGCGATGCTCTATGAGACACTCCCTGGTAGCCGGGTGAGGTGTCATGTTTGCCAGTGGCGGTGTCTTATCAATCCCGCTAAGCTTGGCGTCTGCCGTATGCGCATCAATCGGGATGGCAGGCTGTATAGCATGAACTATGCCGAGGTATCCTCCATGGCCGCCGACCATATTGAGAAAAAACCTCTATTTCATTTCTTCCCTGGTACCTATGCCTTTTCCTTGGGCACTTGGGGATGCAATTTCCACTGCAAGGGATGCCAGAACTGGGAGATTTCCTGTGTGGATATTCCTCAGGGTTCCCAGCAATTGCTCCCAGAAAGAGAGATAGAGTTAACCAAGAGGTATGACTGCCAGGGAATTGCCTGGACTTATAATGAGCCGACAATCTGGTTTGAATACACTCTGGACTCTGCCAAGCTGGCTAAACAGAATAATCTCTATACTGTGTATGTGACCAATGGCTATGCCACGCCTGAGGCTCTGGATGCCATAGGGCCCTGGCTTGATGCCTGGAGAGTAGATGTCAAAGGCTTCGCTGATGGGTTCTATCGGCAGCTAGCTAAGATTCCTCAGTGGCGGGGCATTCTGGATGTGGCTAGGCGGGCTAAAGAGAAATGGCACATGCATGTGGAGGTGGTGACCAATGTTATTCCCACCATGAATGATGACGAGGAGCAACTCAGGGGCATTGCTACTTGGATTCGAGATAACCTGGGTGAGTTCACTCCCTGGCATGTGACTCGTTTCCATCCGCTGCACGAATTCACCAATCTGTCGGCTACTCCGGTAGCCACTTTGGAAAGGGCATATAAGATTGGGAAAAAGGCCGGGTTGAAATTTGTCTATCTGGGCAATGTGCCGGGGCACGAGTATGAAAATACCGTGTGTTATTCCTGTGGCAAGAGGGTCGTTCGTCGCATTGGCTATGATACTGAGGTGGTGGGGCTGGATGGCTCGAGGTGCAGGTTTTGTGGAGCTGAGCTCAATTTCCGGACATGAGGGGAGTCCCGATTATATCGGGGCAACTACGGATGTATCGAGGGTGATGGGAGCCTAGGATTGTAGTTGCCCAATTTATTGGGCATGGAATGCCTGATAAATCAGGCAACTACAGAGGTCTCAAAATAATGGGAGACTAGAAAATGAGAGCGATTAAGAATATACGCTTAAAAGATTATGATTACTCCTCAGACGGGTTTTATTTCATAACAATTTGCACCAACTACCGAAAGCCTTACCTAACGGGCAAAACCAAGGAAATGGTTGCTCAATTTATCGAACAATTACCCCACAGGATAAGTGGAGTAAAGTTAGATTACTGCCGGATAATGCCTTCTCACGTTCATCTCATATTAGCTCTGGAAGGGTGTCAACTTAAGCTATCTGAAATTGTTAGAAGGTTGAAAGCAGTGACCGCAAGGCAGATTCGCTTCAGACTGTGGCAACCAAATTACTATGAGCATGTGATTAGAGATGATAAAGCGCTAGCAAAGGTGCGAGAGTATATTCAAAACAATCCACTTGTGGAGAGGCTCCTGTAGTTGCCCAATTTATTGGGCAAGGGGAGCCCCGATTATATCGGGGCAACTATGGAAGTATCGAGGATGAATGGAGGGCTAGGATTGTAGTTGCCCAATTTATTGGGCTTGGAAGGCTTGATAAACAGGGAACTGCGAGGAGGTGATTTATGGCAGGGGAACTTCATCCTGTAGTAAAGCTGGCTAAGGAGACTGTGGAAGGCTACATCCGAGCGGGTAAAATGCCCAAGCCGAGGGAGTTAACTCCGGAAATGAGGGAGCGGGCCGGGGTTTTTGTTTCCCTTCATAAGCACGGACAGTTGAGAGGTTGTATTGGCACTTTTGAGCCACAAAAGGAGAATGTGGCTGAAGAAATCATGGCCAACGCTATTAGCTCAGCCACCAGGGACCCTCGTTTCCCCCCGGTCACTGTGTCTGAGCTTGATGACCTGGAGTATAGCGTGGATATACTTACTAAGCCTGAGCCAGTCACAGATATCAGCCAACTTGACCCTAAGAAATATGGTGTTATCGTGGAGAGCGGCTGGAAGAAGGGACTTTTGTTGCCTGACCTGGAAGGCGTGGATAGTGTTGAGGAGCAGATTGCTATTTGTCGGCTCAAGGCGGGCATATCAGCCAGCGAGCCGGTTAAGCTCTACCGGTTTCAGGTGAGAAGATTCAAGTAACAGGTTGTGATTAGCAGTAATGGAAAGGATGCCTCTTTTCGACCTGCCTGAGGAAAAGGATTTACCTCAGAGTATGCCCTTGGCGGCAAGGATGCGACCACGGACATTTGCTGAGTTCGTGGGGCAGGAGCATTTGGTTGCCAAGGGACGGGTATTGCGAAAATGCATCGAGGCAGACCAGCTACCTTCTATGGTATTCTGGGGACCGCCAGGCAGTGGAAAAACAACTCTGGCTCACATTATTGCCAATGTCACGGGAGCGCATTTCA
This sequence comes from uncultured Dehalococcoidales bacterium, assembly GCA_964633085.1. Lineage (GTDB taxonomy): Bacteria > Chloroflexota > Dehalococcoidia > GIF9 > AB-539-J10 > RBG-13-51-36. Next base: position 8,661 of record CAZWDC010000037.1, on the reverse strand, counting down.
ACTCTCTTAGTGCTGTGAGCGCCGGGGTGGCTGATTTGCGGCGTGTCATCGCGGAAGCTAAGAAAAGGCTAAAATCATCGGGACAGAGAACCATTCTTTTTGTTGATGAGATTCACCGTTTCAATAAGGCGCAACAGGATGCCGTATTACCTTTCGTGGAAAATGGTACAGTTACTTTCATTGGCGCCACTACGGAAAATCCTTCCTTCGAAGTTATCGCACCTCTTCTTTCTCGATGCCGGGTCTTTCGATTGAATCTGTTGAGCGACGAGGAGGTCAGGCTCATTGTGGAGCGAGCTATTAAGGATGCAGAAAGAGGGCTGGGGAAGTTCCGGATTACCATGGGTGAGGAGGCTCTGCGTCACTTGGTGACCATGTCCAATGGGGATGCTCGGGTGGCTTTGAATGCCTTAGAGATGGCGGCATTTGCTACTTTGCCCAATGGCGATGGCTTGCGGTCAATAGACCTGCCGGCTATTGAGGAAGCATTGCAACATCGTGCTTTGCTCTACGACAAGAGCGGTGACCAGCATTATGACCTGATTTCGGCACTGCATAAATCGTTACGCGGCTCCGACCCCGATGCTGCTTTGTATTGGTTGGGACGTATGCTGGAAGCTGGGGAGGACCCTTTGTATATCGCCCGCCGCCTGGTGCGATTTGCTTCTGAGGACGTGGGCGTGGCTGACCCTCAAGCGTTGGTGATAGCGGTAGCTGCCCAGCAGGCAGTGCACTTTGTGGGCTTACCTGAAGGGAATCTGGCTTTAGCTGAAGCCGTGATTTATCTGGCAGTCGCGCCTAAAAGCAACTCGTTGTACCAGGCCTATTCCCGAGTTCAGGAGGATATACAACAAGGCCGGAATGAGCCCGTGCCACTCCACTTGCGTAACCCGGTAACCGGCCTGATGCGTCAGATGGGCTATGGTCGGGACTATAAATATGCCCACGATTATCCTGGCCATTTTGTCAAGCAACAAAACCTACCGTCCTCTCTTCAGGGAAAACGCTACTACATCCCCGGTGAGCAAGGCTATGAAAAAGAGATTGCTGACCGGTTGAAGAGGTGGTGGGGGGAAGAAAAGGCCTGACCTATCCAGTCCCACAGGGCATGGTGGAAACTTCTTACGGCATGATATAATACGTGCCGTAACTTAAGAGAATCTTGGGACACGAAGTGTATATCGAGCAGTGTGGAAAAAGGTGGGGCTGGGTTTTCCGTTTCTGTGTCCTTTCTCCTATCGGTGTAATCGCAAATAGATCAACTCTCCCTATGTCGCTTTTTCTCGGCAAACGCAGACTGAGCGAGCACTCCTGTTTGTCTTTCGCCTTATTTGATAATAGAGAGGAGGTGCACCTTGGCTAAGTTTTCGCTCTTCCCCAGAAATATGGAGTTCTATGACCTGTTCGAAAAAGGGACGGCTAATCTGGTCACTGCTGCCGAAAAGCTGGTTGACCTCTTTGACAACTATGAAAACGTGGAAGCAAAAGCCAAAAAGCTTAAGGCTTTGGAGCATCAAGGCGATATCATCACGCACGAAATAATCGCTCGAGTACATCGCAGCTTTGTGACACCCATTGACAGGGAGGATATTACTCTCCTGGCTCACAGCCTGGACGATGTCATGGATTTCATTGAAGCTGCGGGCAGAACTGCCTTCTATTATCATGTTGCCCGACCTACAGAGAGGGCCCGGGAGTTAGCCCGAATTGTGCTTAGGATGGCTCACAAGTTGAATGAAGTGGTGCCCAATCTGCGCCACCGTGACCAGTTCCAGTGGATTTTGAAGCAGTGCGTGGAGATCAATACTCTGGAAAATGAGGCTGATGATGTGGAACACGCTGCCTTGGCTGAGCTGTTCGAAGTCTGTAGTGCTGACGCCTGTGAGGTTATCAAGTGGCGGGAAATCTATGAGCATCTGGAAAGCGCCACTGACCGGGGGGAGGATGTTGCCAATGTCCTTGAAGGTATAGTGTTGAAGCATGCCTGAGCTTGCTCTGCTGGTTCTGGTAATTGCGGCAGCCATCGGCTTGGGTGTAGTCAATGGTTTTAATGATGCTGCCAATGCTGTCGCTGCTTCGGTTGGCTCTCGCTCCATTTCGCCTCGCAACGCTATAATATTAGCTGCCTGTTGTGATTTTGCCGGTGCTGCTACTGGCTTGGAAGTTGCCAGAACCATTGGCAAAGGAATCTTGGACCCTGAGATATTCTATTCTCTACCAAAGACTGCCTCTTTTCTCATACTGGTTTCTGCTTTAGCCACGGTTATCATTTGGGGAACTATAGCTACTCGATTGGGTTTGCCGGTAAGCATAAGCCATAGTCTCGTCACCGGGATGGCGGCGGCAGGAGGAGCGGTGGTAGGTTGGAAGACAGTAGTATGGGGTGTCCTGGGGCGGATTGGGGCATCAGTAGTTGTTGCTCCTGCTCTGGGCTTCATCGGTGGCTTTGCCCTTATGGTTATCCTGCTCTGGGCATTTCGCCGAAGCGCTCCAGCCAGGATGAGAATTGTCTTCAGCCGCCTGCAATGGCTTACCACCGCTTTCTTAGCCTATAGCCACGGCAAAAACGATGGTCAGATGCCCATAGGCATTATCACCTCGGCACTGGTGATCTATACCGAACGGGTTGAATTGTGGAACAATATCCCCTTTTGGGTAAGAGTCGTATCCGCTTTAGCCATTAGCTTTGGCATCGCTATGGGCGGCTGGCGAGTTATTAAGACTGTAGGGATAAAAATCACTGCTCTACAACCTATCCACGGTTTTGCTACCCAGGCCTCAGCGGCCACTGTTATTGAGATGGCTTCGCGTCTCGGTATTCCTGTGAGCACTACCCATTGTGCCACGGCGGCTACCATGGGGGTGGGCGCCACCAAGCGCCTTTCCGCAGTCAGGTGGGGGGTAACCAGGAATATCGTGCTGGCCTGGGTGTTGACTTTTCCAATATCCGCCGCTCTGGGCTGGGTAATAGCGGCGCTTCTCAAGCTCGCCTTCTGAGATAGCCGCAGAAGCCCTCTTGGGGACGCCTCAAGGCATTCGAGATTTTAGATTTGCCTGGTTTTCCCGCCAGGATCGCAGGATTGTCATGGGTGGATTGAAGTGACAAAACACCTTTGCCTCTTTAGAACACCTGTGCTATGATGGGCTGGTGAAACTGTTACCGGCAGCCCTCCAGAAGCAGGACTACAATCTGGCAGCTCATATTCTCGTCTACAGCTTGGTCAAAGCCTCGCTGAGAAGCTCGACAAATTCCCCCAAGTGTCATGGCAACAAAAAGAAAAAGCCAGCGAAAGAGTAGCCCACGAGCTTTCTATAGCCGGGCTCTGGATGAGGCCGAGAAGCTCGAGCTGGAGGAAGCCTCTCAGGTCGAAGGACTTGACGAAGAGATTGCCCTGCTCAGAGTAAAGCTCAGGGAACTTCTGGAAGAGCAGCCGGAGCGAATTGACCTGCACTTCGAGGCCGCCAATATCATAGCCAGGCTCGTCAAAACCCGGTATCAGATTACCAAGGAGCAGAAGAAGTCGCTCAGGGAAGCTATCCAGAAGGTCTTGACCGAAGTTGCTGTGCCCCTGGGTGTGGGGGTGGGTGTGAAGATGGCAAGCAGATGACCTTTTCCCACGAGAACGAGGCTCAAATCCTAAGCACGAAATCCCAAATCCTAAACAATATCGAAAGTCGAAACTCTAATGACCAAAACAGGCTGGCTTTGGATTTTGAATTTGGGGATTTTTGATTTGTTTGGGATTTGGAGCTTGGGCATTGGGATTTTGTTCTTATGCAGCTAAGACCTTATCAATTAGCAGTAGCGCGGGCGGTCATGGACTCCATTCAGAAGGGACTGGGGCTGACTTTTTCTGTGGAGATTGCCCGGCAGGGGGGCAAAAACGAGCTTTCGGCGCATCTGGAAGTCCTGTTGCTGACGCTATATATGGCGAGGGGAGGCAATCTCATAAAATGCTCGCCGACGTTCAAGCCTCAAACCATCATCTCTATTGATAGACTAAAGCAGAGGCTCGACGATTTTGGCTTTGATGGCATTTATCATTCCCAGATGGGCTATATCCTTCAGCTCGGCAACGCCAGAGCCATCTTCTTGTCGGCTGAGGGCTCATCTTCTGTAGTGGGACACACCGCTGACTTGCTTCTGGAGATTGATGAAGCTCAGGATATCAGCAAGGAAAAGTACACCAAAGAATTCCGCCCCATGGGTTCCGCCGCCAACGTGACCACGATTCTCTATGGCACTACCTGGGACGACAGCACTTTGTTGGAAGAGGTCAAGCAAGCTAATCTGGAACTGGAGAGAAAGGAGGGCATCAGACGCCATTTCAGGTATGATTGGCAGGAGGTTGGCAAATACAATCCCGAGTATCTCAAGTTCGTGGAAGCAGAGCGGCAAAGATTGGGAGAACAGCATCCTCTATTCCGGACTCAATATGCTTTGTTACCTATCAGCCACGGCGGGCGCTTTCTATCGCGACAGCAAATTGCTCTAACGCTGGGGGAACACCCGAGGCAACGACAGCCTGAAGGGAAGAGGACTTATATTGCTGGTGTGGATTTGGCTGGGGAACATGAGTCGGAAATGACGGAATGGGATGTCTCTGTCAGTGAAAGAGGGATAGGACACGATTCCACGGTAATTACCATTGCCGAGGTGGATGTCACAAACCCTTCGCAGTCAGCACTGAAAGTTGTGGAACAGTACCAGTGGACAGGAACGCCTCATAGCCAGCTTTATAATCATATGGTGAATATTCTCAAGAATGTCTGGAATTGCCACAGGATAGCGGTGGACGCCACCGGCATTGGTCAGCCTGTCGCTAGCTTTCTCAGAAAAGAGCTAGGCAGTAAGGTCGTCCCATTCGTCATCACCTCCAGGAGCAAATCCGACATGGGCTTTGAGCTATTGTCCTTTATGAATTCCGGCAGGCTTAAGCTCTACAAGCAGGACGGCTCTCGGGAGTATAAAGAGGCCCTATTTGAGCTGGAAAAAGCCCGGGTGCAATATCACCCGAACCAGACGATGAACTTTTACGTTGACCCTCAAGAGGGGCATGATGATTTTCTCATGAGCCTGGCTCTGGTGGTTCAGGCCGCTAAAGGTCTCAGTCCTCGGGAAGCAAAGGGCTGGCTCAGGGAAAGCTAAGCCGGTGCCTCAACCAATCCCCCAAATTTCAAATCCTAATTTCTAAACTCTAAACAACCCCAAATATCGAAATTCGAATCTCTAAACCGTTTTGGTCATTCATATTTTATGTTTTGGCATTGTCCCGACTTCATCAGGGATGCTCGATAAAATCGGCATTTAGGATTTGGTGCTTGAGATTTGGGATTTTCTATATTTCACTCCAGTGTAGGCAAGTCTTTGCTTAGTTCAGCCAGGGATTCAATCCTCTTCTTGGTTTGTTCTAACTGCCCCTTATGTTCCTGGGCATACTTCGTAGCTTGCTCGTAAAAATCCCTTATCCTGGGCACGAAAGATAGCTGGGATAATATCATGGTAACATCAATGAAGTGCTTCTCTCCCGGGAAATCGCCGCCGCGAATCAGGGCGTTGGGTGCCAGCTCCTTAATGTAATCGCTGACGCTCTTGACCATGTCCATATTCAGCTCTTTTTCCGGGCCGGATATGATGTAAATAGCTTTGCCGGCATCCTTGGGGTCGCAAGTGAGAGATAGGTCAGAGATGGTGGCGTCTAAAGCTTGTGTCCCTCTGAAGCTTTCCAGAGCCTTCTCGCGGAAAGTCTTCTTCCTTATCTCCCAAGGGAAGCGGAACGAAGGAAGCTCAGTCCTCCCCAGTCCAATGGCGGTAAATCCCTCCAGGCTGGCAATTATGTCTCCGCCGTCTATCGTCCGCGAACCCACGTATTTGGGTCTGGTCACCTCGCCAGCACACATCAAGTCGTAGAAAGGCTCGACAATCATCCTGTTTATTCTATCTATGTTGCTGACCAGGCTGGCATCTTTTCTGACGTACCTCTGGTTATCAGCCAGGAAAACGGCATCCACTATATCAAAAGTGGATTTCACGCAGGTGGCGGTGTTATATGTGCTTCGGGACTCTGTGGTCTGCTCATGCTCAAAAGGCAGAACTATCAGAGCATAAACTGGCTTGCCGACATATCTATCCTTGACTGCTCTGGCTATTATGGGCAGCGCTCCCGACCCCGTGCCGCCGGCAGCGCCGGCGATGAGAAGAAAAGCGTGTGTCTCGTAAAACTGCGGACTGGATTTCACGGCATCCAATACTTTATCACCATCCTCCTTGGCTAGTTGGGCTCCGAGCTCGTTTATTTTGCCAACCCCGTGTCCCAGGGTCTGCCGCAAGCCCAGGAGCACTCGATGCCTGTAGTCGTTCTTGATAAACCTCAGCCCGGTCAGGTCAGCCTGGTCGGTATTCACAGCAATAATGGTGGGAGCTATGGTGGCTTTGCGTTGAGTGCGCGCCTTGAAATTCAGTCTGGCAAAGTGGTCAGCAATTCGACATCCGCACTGTCCTAGTCCAATAATTGTTAGCTTCATTTTTCCTCCCTCTTTCGATTTACCTTTTTCCCTCTATACTACCCTATTTTGTTTGTCATTGCGAGCCCCGATTTGTCGGGGCATGGCAATCCCTGCGGCTAAATTCTAAATCCTAATTTCTAAACTCTAAACAAATTCAAAATCCCAAATTCAAATACCAAACCTTTTTGGATTTTGGTCATTAGTGCTTAGGATTTTCCTCAAAACCCCCTGGCCCCTCTTATGTTAAGAGGGGGAATTCTGGCGCTCCTTCAGTAGTAATATATTCTTCTCCTTATTATGAAAAAGTAAACTGCGGTGCCGATGAGTGCTGCAGCGCCGACTATGCTCAGAATGAATCCCCACAGGGGCATAACTCCAGCCCGGAAGGAGCAGGCTGTCGTCCAGTTGCCGGCGTTCCCGGCTCTATCTACGGCTTGCACGATCCAGTAATAGGTGCCGTAAGCCAGGGCTTCTGTGGCGTTGAGGGTATAGTTCGTTCCGACCAAGCGCTCTTTCGAAACTATGGGGTCGGCGAATTCTCCGGTGGCGGTGACATTGGCACTGGTTGCTATTTGCAGGCTATAGTAAACTCCACTGTCATCGGATATCTCCGACCATTCAAATGTCGGCCTTATCTTGCCTATGAATCCCACCCGGCTCCCGTCGGCCGGCGAGATGAGTTCTGGTGTATCCGCCGGCGGGTCTGATTCCATGATGAAGATAGCGGTGGCATTGTTCCCGGCAGCATCCTCGGCTGTTACCTGATGCTCGCCATGTTGGCTCTCAGGCACGACAAAACTTACCTCAAAGCTGCCTTTGTTGTTGGTTTCGGTTGTCTCTACCTGGCTGTCATCGTACTTAATGGCCACATTTTTGTTGGCGGCAAATCCGCGGCCAGCGACCGTCAAGTCCATGCCCACGTGTCCTTCGTCGGGGGACAACACGATGCCCGGCTTTATCTCGAAGCTGAGTGCGGTGATGTCTTCTTTTTTGGTTCGTTCCCCATCAGCAGTGACAGTATATGTGCCTTTGGGCATCTCGGGCACCTCGAAATCTTCCTCCCAGTAGCCCACGGCGTCAGCCCTGATGTCCGTGACCATTGCCTGGCCAGCAAACAATATCTTGATGTCCCTCTCGTTAGCCGCAAATCCACTGCCCGTCATCGTTATGCTTTCGCCCACGCTGCCCGATGATTTATCCAGGCTTATTCCTGGCGTTACTTCGAAGGTGGCATCCTTGACCGCTGCGAAGGTGCTGTCGGCACCTTTGGCGTCTATCTTATGGCTTCCCTTGGCGGAAGGGGGAATCTGGAAAGTCTTCTGCCAACTACCATAGTCATCAGCTCTGATATTTGATGCTACCGTCTCATAAGTGCTATTGAGGTAGTATCTCAGCTCGATGTTTCTTTCGTCTTGGGCGAAGCCATGGCCTTCCACGGTAACCGTAGTCCCCACAGGACCTTTTTCAGGGCTTACTGTCAACCCCGGCTTCACCGTAAATTCTGCCGTAGCTTGAAGGCTGGCTATGTAGACACGCACCTCATGGACTCCCGTGTAGCTTTCGGGAATGGTGAAAGTGACCCGGAAATCTCCGTCTCCATCGGTCTTGACTTCGGCTCTCCAGATTCTGTCAGCGGTCAGGCAAGCAGTGTTCAGACAATAGTAAATATCAACCCACGTATTAGCCGTAAAATTATAGCCATTGACTCTAACAGTATCCCCGGGAACTCCCGAGAACTGAGAGAGTGTGATATAAGGTCCTTCACTATCAGCTTGTGCCGGCGTAGCCGGCAGGGCGATAGCTACAAGGTAGACGACAAGAACCACCAGCAGTCGACATAGCAGACGCATTCGACTCATCTTCCTTCTGCTATTATAAACGAAAATGGTGCCAAAAAGTAAGTACCTTGTGACCTAAATTCCAAATGCCAAAATCCAAACACCAAACAAGTCCAAATATCAAAATTCAAATCTCTAAACTATTTTGGTCATTTATACTTAGTGCTTTAATATTGTTTGAGATTTGGTGCTTGTGATTTGGGATTTCGTGTTGTAGGGGCGGGTCTTGTACCTGCCCTCTTCCAGGCGGAGATGAACTCCGCTACTGGCTACTGACTACTGTTTACTAGTAGTAGTATCTTCTCCTTATTATGGC
>CAZWDC010000036.1:0-20872 GCA_964633085.1 uncultured Dehalococcoidales bacterium | reverse complement strand
GTATGAAATCTATTACTAAGCAGAAGCCTTTTAAGGAAATCGAGCAGCAGTTAGCTGGGTTGGACCGAGTGTATATTGCTGGTTGTGGCACATGCGCCACAACGACTAAAACCGGCGGGAAAGATGAGGTCTTGGCAATGGGGAAGCGTCTCCAAGAACTGGGCAAGCTGGTCACTGGCTGGATAGTTATCCCTACCGCCTGTGATGAGATGACCGAAGTAGCTGTTAAAGAAAATAACGGAGCTATTCAGAATGCCAACTGCGTTCTGGTCATGACCTGCGCTTTGGGAGTGCATAAGCTAAGCACCTATATTAACAAGCCGGTCATTCCAGCCCTGGATACCCTCTTCATAGGCGTTGAGGATGAGCCCGGCCACTTTCAAGAAGTTTGTGCTCAGTGCGGTCAATGTGTCCTCGGGGAGACTGCGGGCATCTGTCCGTTGACAGCCTGTCACAAGGGTTTGCTGAACGGCCCATGTGGTGGCACCAACAATGGTAAGTGCGAAGTAGATAAAGAAAAGGATTGTGCCTGGACTCTCATATACCAGCGACTAAAAGAGCAGGGTCGGCTTGATTTGATGCGTAAGTATTATTCCCCCAGGGATTACAACGTGGCACCAAGGCCGCGAATGACCAGGATTGCGTGAAGGAGGAGCTATGGCACCGAGTTTTAGGGAAGTTCTCAAATCTGGCAGATTTGTGGTGACCAGCGAAATCGGTCCCCCCAAGGGCACCAACGTCGAGAAGATGCTTCATCATATTGACCTTCTCAAGGATAAAGTGGACGCACTGAATGTTACTGACCATCAGAGCTCCGTAATGCGTTTTCCTTCTATTGGCGGCTGTCTGGCCATCAAGGAACGAGGTGGCGAGCCTATATTACAGATGACTTGCCGCGACCGTAATCGCCTTGCTCTTCAAGCCGAGTTGCTCTTCGCTTACACCAGAGGCATCAGAAATGTCCTCTGTCTAACCGGAGACGCGGTTGTCGTGGGCGACCACAAGGCAGCCAAAGGCGTTTTTGACTTGGATTCAACACAGTTGCTGAGGATGATTCGGCAGATGGAATCGGGCAAAGACCTGGGAGGGAATGACCTCGACGGGACTGTTGAGTTTTGTGCTGGAGCTATAGTAACACCGGAAGCAAACCCCATTGAGCCTCAGTTGATGAAGTTTGAAAAGAAGGTTGAAGCCGGTGCCGAATTCTTCCAGACTCAAGCCATCTATGACCTGGAAAAATTTGCTAAGTATATGGAATATGCCCGCAAATTTCCGGTCAAGATACTAGCCGGTATCATTCTGCTTGTGTCAGCCCGGATGGCGAAGTATATGACCGAGAATGTTCCAGGCGTCTTTGTGCCCCAAAACTTGATTGACGAATTAGCGGCTGCCCCCAAAGGCGAGGCGCTCAATAAGGGCATAGAAATCGCGGGCAGGATGATTGCCACTATAAAGAAGGAATCTATGTGCGATGGAGTTCATGTCATGGCCATCGGCAAGGAGGAGGTGGTCCCCGATATTCTGAAAGCGGCAGGACTTGCTACTTAGTACCTCATGTAGCCTATGAAAAAGGCGGAGGCACCTTGCCTCCTTTTAAGTAGTTATCATAACCAAAGTTAGTCTGGTAAATCAAGGGACATATTCTAGAGATGTATATTTACGTAACTTTCTCCAAGTTTTACATTATATCCTTTCATCTTGCCACGTACCTTTACTCTAAGAATATCAGTCACCTTCCAGGTGAACTCATCACTCCTAGGTAGTTTTGTCTTTTTGAACTTAGGAAGCTCTTTAACATATGATATCTTAGTAGTCTTTACAAAATACTTAAGCGAAAATAATGTGTCAATATATAATGATGATGGTCGGTAACTCATGGTGAAATAATTTTCAAATCCTGGTTTTAGTATAAAAGGTCTTTCTAATTCTACCTCATTGTCTTTTTTCGACAATTTCACCTTTTCATTTCCTGAAAATAGCTTTAATTCCCAGTAGGGACCGATGAATAACACCGGCAAAAGTGGGATGATGATACAACAGATAATGAAGTAGTAAAGAGTAATCAATCCAAATATCACGCTCAAAGGCTTTCTAAAATATGAGTTATTTATTCTGTAAACAGGAGCGTGAGGTATCCATACTATAGAAGGAAACGACTTACCTAATACACTATTCAAGCCCTCCACATCATCTGAGAGATATCCGATTCCCAGTTGCAACCATGCCCAAAAGCCCGCATACCTTCTTGAATACGCCAGTTTGGACTGTACAATAAGGTCGTCGACAATCACATCTTCTTTTCCGACTAAGGCGCTTTTCATCATAACGTGAGGGATGCCACGGCGTGAGTTCCTCTCTATTGTATGTATGCTTAAATTCTTGAACGATAATATTTCATTAACAAAACCCCTCAGTTTACTTATTATCAGAAAAACAAAAGGAAGAGCCGTAATAACAATCCCCAAAATGACCAACCCTGAATTCTGTACATACATCTTGCTAACAACAATATTGTTTTATATTCAAAATGTCAATAGTGAGGTAATTCGTAGTGACTTACCCAATCAAACTAATAAGTGGGGGAGCTATTAAAACTCCCCCACTTTCAATTATCTATCTACTTTACCAGCTGTCAAGAATAAAGGCTACGCCTGCCTTTCAGCCGTTCTTGACAGCTTATCCAATTTCACAACAACGTATCTAATCTATCCGTACTCCTTCCATTAATTTCAGGAAAGCCTCACCAATCTCTTCGTCAGTTTTGGTCAAATCAAGTCTTCTGATTATCCCTCCGATTTCCTTCGGCTCCACCATCGCACCCATATATCTCCAGTCCTTTGTTAATATGTTTACAAACATTTCTTCCAGCTCATCTATGCTATCTATCCTCAAAAATCCGAAGGTCTCCTTTGGATTTCTTTTATCTGGCAACCATTTCGCCTTTACAATTAGTGGCTTAGGGGTTAAAGATATCCATCTCTGAATGAGTCCGGACCGTACAGTTCCATCAACCTTATCACGATACTCAACAGGTGGTGGAGTGTTGCCTACTACAACAAAAGGAATTCGTTCACTACCTTTACATGCCCTAGTAATTGCTGCTTTGCCAATCGCTTTCAATATACTATCTGTCCGATATATACTAGGTCTTCCGGCATGACTGTCATAGTCTGCAAGCGGTTGTCCTCTATCCGTTTCACTCCAATTCCAGATAATTGACATTTTTACTTCAAAAATGCATTTTATCCTTTCTGGAGTTACGGGGCCTTCTAGGTTTTTATCCAAAATAGCAAGGTCAGCTTTAGTTCTGCCGCGTAATTCTAGCTGCTGGCACTCTACATTCCGCTTCACAAAGAATTTGCCCTTCAAAGTACTTGAATTGTCCACCGTGGACTGAAACAGTTGCAGAGCGAATCTTTCGGTGGCGTCTGCAACAATTGCATTCCTCTGATTAAATTCAGAGACGGTTAATGGTCTAGCTCCGCATTTAGGGCATTTATCAGAAGAACCGCGGAAAACAGATTTCTCTACATATCCACACTGTTTACAAGTAATCGAAGCAAGCATAGAATCAACCAACATGCCTCTTTCTTTATCCTCAGACCACAAATATCCCATCTTTATACACTCTCAGATGTTAGCCTTAACGAGAGGCAACTGCATTGTTTGCTGTTTCTGCCTAAAATCCCTTATCCTTTTTTCGGCGAGTTTAACGTATTCTTCGTTTATATCATAACCTACGTAATATCTGTTACTCGCCAATGCTGCTAGACAAGTAGCGCCACTTCCCACAAATGGGTCTAACACAACCTCGCCCTCAAAAGTATATAACTGAATCAACCTGTATGGTAGTTCAACAGGGAAAGGTGCCGGGTGGTTAACTCTCCTAGCCGATTCAGCATTAAATGTCCATACGCTCTTAGTAAACTCAAGGAACTCTTTCTTAGAAATTGTGCTTCTCCTGTCCTTAGGTTTTTTCCTAGTAAATGTATCTTTAGAGAAAACTAATATATATTCGTGAGTATCCCTAAGTATAGGATTTGCCGCGGACAGCCAAGTTCCCCAAGCTGTCGAGGGACTAGCACTTTTAGCTTTATCCCAAATTAATTCGCCTCTCATCAAGAATCCCAGTTTTAGTGCATCTTCTATAATATATCTGTGCAATGGGATATATGGTTTTCTGCCCAAATTGGCCACATTCACACAGGCTCGACCACCAGGGACAAGAACCCTCTTCACTTCCGATAGTACCCTAGTCAATAATCCTCTGTACTCGTCTAATGAAAGATCTTGGTCATATTCCTTCCCGACATTATATGGTGGTGAGGTTACCATTAGATGGATACAGTTATCAGGCAAATCATCCATTTTTTCACTAGTCTTACAGAATATGCGATTCAACACAGAAGGGTCTATCGGATTTTCAATATATTCAACCTTCTTCCTATCCAGCAAACCTTCATACAACTTACCACTGTAGAATTTTGAGCTATCATGTCCAATTCTGCCGGGCACGCCAAAAGCACTCGTCTTCGTGCCTTGCCTATTCCATCGCTTGTTATTGTTGTTCCTATCTCGCATTATTATAAATCCACCTATGTAATATTATAGCAGTTCAATTTCTCCCTTTACCATATTATGTTTCCCACAAATATAGTCCAAACTATGTATGCTTTTCACGCTCTGCCTTGCTGTACTCCCTAATTCAACTAACGTCTCTTTGCTTGCTTCCTTACCTTGGGGTAGCCTATAATCCTCCTCGAGTCGGCGAGGTTATGATTTCCACAGCAGCTTGCGAAAAATGGTCATGTCTCTAACAAGATTCATCAAGGATGTACTGAGGAAGCCTGAAGCAATCCCAACCCCCGGTGCCATATTCTACAATGCCACAGTGGCCAAAGTTCTGCGCAAGCCGGAAACAAAGATAGCTAATGACATAGTGGAAAAGGTGGGAAACGGGACTATTCTTGATTTAAGTTCGGGAACAGGCTATTTGTCAATAGAGATTGCCAGGAGGTCACCCGGCTTACAGGTCTATGGCATAGACCTCAGCAGGCAAATGGTCAAGATTGCCAGACGCCATGCCCAAGGCGTTGATAATGCTCGGTTTGTGTTGGGCAATGCGGCCAAGCTCCCTTTTAAGGATAATTCAATAGACCTTGTGATTAGTACGGGCGCTTCGCATCATTGGAAGACACCACGCCTGGTGTTTGCTGAATGCTATCGTGTTCTCAAAACCGGCCAGGAAGCCTGGATATACGATGGCTGTCCTGAGGTTTTCAAGAACGCCGCCGACAGAAAAAGACTGAACGAGGAATACGGGTTCTTGATTAGCCGACTTGGACATAGAGTTTCCAGCCTACACGGTTTCACCAGGGAAGAATACCAGACTGTCATTAAAGATATGCTGGAGCAAACGGACTTCAAAGGCAGCTACCAGATGGCGCTAACAGACATCTGGATGAAGATTACGCTTAAGAAACGCAAGTGAACACGTTTGCTGTTTCACGATTTTTGGTGGCTCGACCAATTCAGAATCGGGGTGAGAGGATTTGAACCTCCGACTACCTTAACCCCATTCACTCTAGAAAAAGGCAGAGCTCGCTTGCCTCCCTTATGGCTAACCTTAAAATCGAAATGGGCTGTGCCCGGCTCACCCTCAGGGCGGGCGTAGGTATCCACGCTAGAGCCCTTGCTCATCCAATGCCTATTAGAAGCCTAGACAAAAGGGCAGGATATATATATCATTTTAGGACGCTATGATAGTAGAGATGAGAAAGGGTGCCACCCCAGAAGAAATAAACGGGGTGGTGCAGAAGGCTAAATCGCTGGGACTGGGCACCCAGTTGAATGTGGGCACCGACAAGACAGTGGTGGCCTTGCTGGGAAGCAACACAGGACAGATACCTACGGACATCTTCGCCGTGCTCCCTGGAGTGGAGAGCGTAGCCCGGATTATGAAACCTTACAAGCTTGCCTCCCGCGAATTCAAACCACAGGACAGCATAGTTTCCATTAATGGGATTGAAGTCGGGGGCAAGCGTATTGTAGTTATGGCAGGGCCCTGTGCTGTGGAAAACGAAGAACAGCTTATGAAGGCGGTCAGGGCTGTGAAAGAAAGCGGAGCCTGTATTTTGCGCGGTGGTGCCTTCAAACCACGCACCTCCCCATTTAGCTTTCAGGGGCTGGAGAAGGCCGGCTTGGAGTTGCTGGCGAAAGCTAGAGAGCAGTTCAACATACCGATAGTTACCGAGGTGGTGGACGCTCACGATGTGAACTTGGTATCCAAGTATGCGGATATCCTTCAGGTCGGGTCCCGAAATATGCAAAACTTCGCCCTGCTAACCGCGCTTGGGAAGAGTAGGCACCCCGTCTTGCTGAAACGGGGGTTCTCATGCACCGTGGCTGAATGGCTTACAGCGGCTGACTATCTACTAGCAGAGGGGAACAGCCAGGTTATTTTATGTGAGAGAGGTATCAGGACTTTTGAGACCAGCACTCGCTTTTCTCTCGACGTATGCTCTATACCCGTGGTTAGAAAATCCAGTCACCTGCCTCTAGTCGTCGATCCCAGCCATGCTGCCGGTCACTACGCCCTGGTTCCAGCGATAGCTAAGGCGGCCATAGCTGCCGGTGCTGACGGGCTCCTCATCGAGGTTCACCCCAACCCTAAGGAAGCCCTCGTAGATGGCCTTCAGTCCCTTACTCCATCGGACTTCGCCACATTAATGAAGGAACTCAGGCTAGTTGCCGAATCGGTAGGCAGATACATCTAGTCCGGCCTCTCAGCCCGCGGCGGTCAAGCGATGCCTGTTCGCCATTCCCTGCTTGGACAGGCAGTAAGGCAACTGGTATTATTGACAGAGGCAGCTATGTTTGGTAACCTTGAACCCGTTTCTTTAGGAGTTTCCTCAGAGGCTCTGAAGCCCGGATAAGACCGCATTTCTCAGGGTTTCTTGTTTAGCCAGGAACAACCGAGTTTAATAAGGATGGAGATTACATGACAGAAAAAAGGTACAGCCACATCAGCATTACCCCTAACTTCTACCAATTAGGCACCCCGTCTTTCCCCGCCTACCTGTCCCTGGGAGACGATGGGATGATTATCGAAGGGGGAACAGGGGCTACCTTCGCTATCATCATTGACCAGCTAAAGGAACTGGGTATCGAGCCGGAGCGCATCAAATACCTCTTCCTGACCCACACCCATACTGACCACATCGGGGCGATACCTCGTCTGAGACGAATATGGCCTCATCTAAAGATTGTGGCTAGCCCGGTGGGAGAAAAGCTGTTGACCAGGCTAGTCACAAAGCACGAGGCACTGAAGGAGTTCATCACGACAGACCGTGATATAGCTGAGATTATGCTCTCCAAAGGCGAGATTGACGCTGTCCCTCCCGAGCTGGATAGCTATACCTTTGGCGTGGATATGGTGGTTAAGGAGGGTGACCGGCTTAACCTCGGCTCAGGAGTATTGTGGACTGTCTATGATACCCCCGGGCATTCGCCGTGTCATATCTCTCTGCACAATGAAAAAGAAGGGACACTGGTCATCGGAGACGCCACCGGATTCTACGCACCCGACAAGGATATTTTCTGGCCCAATTACTTCAACTCTCTTGAGGCCTACTGCACCAGCATTCGGAAACTGGCATCACTGCCGGCCCAGAGAGGAGTCCTAAGTCACAACGGTGTTATCGAGGGCGGAGTCAAACGTTATTTCCAGAAGGCTCTCAAGGCTACGGAGTCCTATCATCGAGAGATGATAGCCAGGCTGGACAAGGGGGAAGATCCTGATGAGATTGCCCTGGAAAAAGCAAGGTGGGTAATCACCTTTACCGCTCTGATACCATTTGAGGGAATAAAGGCACTGGCCGCGCTGCTGGTCAGACGTTCCCAGTCCGCAGTCGTCAGTGAGGGCCTGTTAGCCATTCCATAATCATAATTATGGAGTGGTGAGGCAAACGCGAGAGATAGAAAGTGTTGAGATAAAAGCAACCACACGATTTAAGGCGATTATGTCACAATACTTCCTAGAGCTAGACGAGGCAGCACAGACCCCACCCACAGCTTACCCGGGCCTATAGGTCGCCCTCATCGCCCGCGAGTCGCTCGGTTGATATATCGGCACGGCTGGTAATATACTGAGATAGCACTGAGCTGGACAGAAAGTAATGACGAGAGGACAGCCGGATACCAGAAGCCACTACGGACGGGTTACAGATGAGGTCGTAGCCCAACTGATTGACATCGCTGGTGATAAGAACGTCCTGATGGGAGAAGGGCGGGAGAACTACTCCCGCGATGAGATGCCCGGGAAAAGGTCTTTCCTCCCCGAAGTAGTGGTAAAACCTGAAAACAGCCGTTCCGTAGCCGAAATACTGAAACTGGCCAACCAGAAGGTCATCCCGGTCACTCCCAGAGGCGGGGGGACTGGGCTCTCTGGGGGGGCAGCCCCCATCTACGGAGGTATCGTCCTCTCTCTGGAGAAGATGAACCACATACTGGAGATTGACAAGGCCAACTTTGTGGCTACCGTCGAGGCTGGCGTTCTCCTGTCCGATTTGCTCAAAGCTGTGAGCGAGCAGGGACTCTATTATCCACTATACCCCGGCGAGGCCAGTGCTGCCATCGGTGGCAATGTGGCGACCAATGCCGGCGGAATGAACGCCGTGAAGTACGGCGTTACCCGGCATTTTGTCTTGGGGCTGGAAATAGTGCTGCCCGGCGGCGAGATAATCCAGACGGGGGGTAAGTTCGTTAAATGCTCTACCGCCTATGACCTGACACAGTTAATCATCGGGTCAGAGGGTACTTTGGCGGTGATTACCAAGGTCTTGCTGAGGCTAGTTACCCCGCCGAGGAAGACGGAAATACTCTTCATTCCCTTCCACAACCTGCGTGCTGCCATAAGCTCTGTCCCTAACATACTGCAGCGGGGGATACTCCCCGTGGGCATAGAGTTTATGGAAAGGGATATGGTCAACTTGGCCGAGCAGTATACGGGTAAAGAAATTCCCCTCCATGACCATGAAGCCTTTCTTATGATTCTTGTGGAGGGGAGAAATGACGAGGAGATTCACCGGCAAGCCAATGAAATCGGTTCAATCTGCCTGAAAAATGGTGCTGTTGATGTCTTTATGCCCACCGGCAGCCGAGCCAAGAGGAACTTGTTGGAGGCCAGGGAGAAATTCTACTATGCCCTGCAGCATTTTGGCATGGTGGACTTCGCTGACGTCGTTGTGCCCCGGAGCAACATAGCAGAGTTCGTGGAGATAGCACACCAGATGGGAGAAGAGCACGGGATACCCATCATCGCCCTGGGCCACGCCGGCGATGGCAACGTACACCTGACGCTGATGGGTCAGGCAAGAGAAGGATGTGAGGCAAAGGTAAAGGAGCTTCTTAACAAGCTCTGTCGGGTGGGGGTGTCGCTGGGTGGCACGATATCCGGGGAGCACGGCCTTGGCTTTGCCAAAAAAGATTATCTGCCTATAGCTGACAGTGCCAGTAAGATAGAGTTAATGAAAAGAATCAAAAGGGCGTTTGATCCTAACGGTATTATGAACCCGGGCAAGATTTTCAGCCCGGAGTAACCGAGCAGAATGGAGACCAGCATTGGGGTTCTCCGACAGAATTAAGGCAAGCATGGCCGAGGGCTCCTGGATAAGGCGCATGTTTAAAGAGGGGACAATCCGTAATCGGCAGCACAGAAGGTTGCTGATTTTAGAGAGGCAAAAAATCAATCCGTTAGCACAGTCTAGAAATCCAGAAATCGGGGTGAGAGGATTTGAACCTCCGACCACCTGAACCCCATTCAGGTGCGCTACCAGGCTGCGCTACACCCCGTCGCCGCGACCTGCCTAAATATGTTATCATACTCGCCGCAACAAAGAAAATATCAGATTAGCAGGTTGTGACTCTTGGCTAAGAAGCAGAAAAAGGTTATACCTGAGCGAGCCCCCACTAAGCGGCAACTCTCCAAATGGCAGCGTGAGGAGAAAATACGCCGAATTGTGATAATTGCTGCCGTTGTTTTTCTAGCCGGCATTTTGAGCTGGGTAGGCTATGGGTATTATCAGGACTATAAGAGTGACCCCTTGCGTCAGGTCGTGATTAGAGTAAACGGCGTTTCTTTTACTATGGAATACTTCGTAAATATGCTTGATGCTTACACTCAAAGCATAAACTCTACGACTGTCTCTTATATGGCTGATTATATTGCTGACGCGGTTGCCGATGAAGTTATCCAGGCTGAATTGTTAAGACAAGGAGCTAAAAATCTGGGCATTGAAGTTACTGCTAAGGAGATAGCCGCGAAGCTAAAAGAATATGAGTTGCCCGATAATGAGGCATATAGAGATATAATTACCGCTGCCTTATTGCCGGAGAAGCTTAAGGAATACTTTGGTTCGAACCTGACTGATACAATGGAGCAAGCTCATGTGCAGGTAATGCTGGTAGAGAGCGAAGAAGTAGCTGATGAAGTGATAGCTAAAGTTGGAGCCGGTGGGAATTTCACCGCTTTAGCTGAGGATTTTTCCTGTAACTCATCGTTTGAAGGCGATTTGGGTTGGCTGCCTGAGGAACTGATGCCCAATGCCTTGATTGCCAATGCTGCTTTCAACGGTACCGTAGGAGAAATGAGCCAACCTATTTATGATAATACAGCAACCAGAAGCATAGGTTATTGGCTTATAGAGGTTACCGAGCAGCGAGATAATGAGATAAAAGCCAGAGCTATATTGCTGGGCAGCAAGGCAGAGGCAGAGCGGGTTAAAGCCCAATTGGTCAGTGGGAACTTCAGTTCTCTGGCTAGGGAATATTCTCAGCATGAAAGCAAAGATGAAGGCGGTGAGCTTGGTTGGTTGAAACAAGGAAGTATGAATAGCACGGCTTTTGACCAAGTTGCCTTCAATATTACTCTTAACGAGGTAAGCGAACCGGTTAAAGATGAATCGGTTCAGACCACCGGTGGCTACTGGCTGGTTAAGGTTGTGGATAGGGGTGAGCATGAACTAGATGAAGAAACCAGAGGAGAGCTGATAAATAAGCGCTTGAGCGACTGGCTTGAAGAATGGAAAAAGAACAGCACAATTGAAAACATGTTGACTTCGGAGAAGAAATCCTGGGCTGTAAGCAAGGTTTTGGAGGGAAGGTAACACTATAATGAAGAAGGATATTGGCATCGGCTTACTGGGCCTGGGAACTGTAGGTGGCGGCGTGGCTCAAGTCCTGGCCACCAGGGCAGACAGCCTGGCTGAGCAAGCGGGACTTCGCCTAATTTTGAAGAAGGTGCTGGAGATCGATTTGAGCAAACGTTACCCGGCAGAGCTTGGTCCCAACCTGTTGACCACCAATCCTGAGGAAGTCTTCTCACACCCTGAGGTAGATATAGTAATCGAACTCATTGGCGGCGAACATCCGGCCACAGAATACATAAAGCAGGCCATTAGTAATGGAAAGCACGTAGTTACAGCCAACAAGGAGGTAATAGCCAAACACGGATATGAGCTATTCTCTCTAGCCAGGAAACACAATGTTGACCTTCGCTATGAAGCGAGTGTAGGCAGTGGCATACCGTTAATTTCTCCTTTTCAGCAGGACTTAGCTGCCAATAAAATTTCAGCTATCCGTGCCATCCTTAACGGCACCACTAACTATATTCTGACCCGGATGGCACAAGAGGGGCTGGATTTTGCTTCGACATTAAAGCAAGCCCAAAAATTAGGTTATGCCGAAGCCAATCCGGCTAATGATATAGAGGGGATAGATGCTGCTTATAAGCTGGTCATCTTATCTAACCTGGCCTTTCAGGCTCAATTTGTCCCTCAGGATGTATACCACGAAGGCATATCGAATATCGCCGCTCGGGATTTTCTCTATGCTAGAGAATTTGGTTACGCCATAAAACTTCTGGCTATTGCCAAAAGAGAGAAGGACGAAGTGGAGTTGAGAGTGCATCCTGTTTTTATCCCCAAGGATTTCCAGTTAGCTAAAGTAGACGGTGTTTATAATGCTGTCGAAGTGGAAACTGACTTAGCTGGTAAGCTGGTCTTTTATGGGGAAGGAGCTGGGGCTCTCAGAGCTTCTAGCGCTGTTGTAGCTGACGTGTTGGCGATAGCCAGAAATATCTATCGCGGCGTAAATAATGTTCCTGAACTGAGATTAAACCGGCGAATAACTGTTAAGCCCATATCCCAGGTAAAGACACGGTATTATCTCAGGCTGAATGCGCCTGACCGTCCTGGTGTTTTAGCTCAAATCTCCAGAGTTCTAGGCGACAATTCCATAAGCATTTCGTCCGTAATCCAAAAAGAAAGCGACCTGACAGCCCAAACCGCCATAATCGTCATTATGACTTATCCGGCAGAGGAAAAAGCGATGCAAGAGGCTCTCAAACAATTAAAGCAACTGCCTGTGGTGAACGAGGTTAGCAACTTTATCAGGGTTGAAGGAGGATGATTGAGAAATCCCAAATTCTAAGTTCTAAACTCTAAACAATATCAAAATCCAGATGTTCAAAACTGTTTTGGATTTACATATTTGGATTTGTTTAGGATTTGGTGCTTAGGATTTAGAATTTTCCATATATGATGAGACAAGGCGTTCTAATAAGATATCGTGATTTTCTGCCAGTGACACCGGCTACGCCTATGATTACGCTGGGAGAAGGCGATACCCCCTTGGTGAGGTCGCGGATTCTAGAGAAGGAGCTTGGCTGTGGTGAGCTTTATTTTAAGCTCGAGGGCTGTAATCCCACCGGCTCTTTCAAGGACCGAGGCATGGTGGTGGCGGTGGCTAAGGCGGTGGAAAGCGGCAGCCAGAGCATCATCTGTGCCTCCACGGGCAATACCAGCGCTTCAGCCGCTGCTTACGGCGCTAGATTCGGGCTCAAAACTATGGTCATTATTCCCAAAGGGAAGATAGCCATGGGAAAGCTTGCTCAAGCCCTTGTTTACGATGCCCAGATTATTGGCATAAAGGGTAATTTCGACCAGGCGCTTCACATAGTACGTGCCTTGACTCAGAAATATCCCATTACTCTGGTAAATTCTCTAAATCCTCATCGCATCGAAGGTCAGAAAACGGCAGCTTTTGAGATTGTGGATGACCTGGGAGATGCTCCCGATTATCTCTTCATCCCCGTGGGCAATGCTGGCAACATCACCGCTTACTGGAAGGGATTTGTGGAATACCATCGGGCAGGCAAGGCTAGCCATACTCCCAGGATGATGGGCTTTCAGGCGGCTGGCGCTGCCCCTATAGTGCTGGACAAGGTTGTCAAACGACCCAGGACCATTGCCACAGCTATTCGCATCGGCAATCCTGCTAGCTGGCAGAAGGCGGTAGCCGCCCGAGATGAGTCAGGAGGCGTCATTGACTGTGTCACTGATGATGAAATTATGAATGCTTATAGATTGATGGCCATCAAAGAAGGTATCTTCGGCGAGCCCGCTTCAGCAGCCTCTCTGGCTGGGCTTATCAAGCTATCGAAGAAGGGAAACTTCTCGGGCAAGCGTGTAGTTTGCATCATAACCGGCAGCGGGTTGAAGGACCCCGGTGTGCCAACGAGATATGCTCGGGCACCTCTGGAGCTCCCTCCTGAGCTAGAGGCTGTTGAGGAAGTTTTGCAGTCCTCAAGCTCGGCGCTTTCTCGCTGAGACAAGGGCGGCAAGAGGTGGACAGGAAGCAGAATCATAGAGAAGATGACATTAGACCGAGGAGGCGATGATTATGTCCAAAATTGTTACCGAGAATATTGGAAAATTCGGTCACCACTATCCGAAGGTTCCAGTCATAGTAACTGCCAGTGCCTGTGGTAAGGATGATGCTATGACTGCTGCCTGGCATAGCTCGATTTCTTTCAAGCCACCCCTCTATGGCATCGCCATTGCACCCAAGAGATTTACCTACCAGCTCATCGCGGAAAGCCGGGAGTTTGGCATTAATTTCCTGCCTTTGGACAAAGCCTCCCTAGCTGCTGTCATCGGCGGCACTTCTGGACAGCAAATGGACAAATTCGAGAGGTTTAATATCAAAAAAGATAAGCCTCTAAAGACGACAGTGCCTATTTTAAAAGGTGCTTATGCAGCTTATGAATGTAAGCTGGTGGATAGCAAGTCCTATGGTGACCACGTCTGGATAGTCGGTGAAGTTGTGGCTGTGCACTTCCTTGAAGAGGCATTTACCTCGGCGGAGATTCTCGACCTGAATAAGACAAAGCCGCTCCTTTACCTCGGCTCAGATTTTTATGCTAGCGCGGATAAGACCAGCGTAAGTTTTATAAAGAGGGGGATTTAGACCAACCCAAGAAGGACTTGCGGTTTTCTTAGGAACCCAGTTAATATTTAGGTCAAATTTATCGGGGCCCCCAAAAAGTCTTGCGACTTTTTGGGGTTAATTTAGATGGTTAATCGAGATAAAATCAAACGGGCAATGGCTTCCATAATCGAAGCTATTGGCGAAAATCCTCTCAGGGAGAGCATAAAGGATACGCCACAGAGGGTAGCTGAGATGTATGCCGAGCTTTTTTCTGGCTTGGATGTCGACCCTAGAACTGAATTAACAGTGGACTTTGAGGAGGGATACGAAGAGATGGTGATTCTAAGGGATATTCCCTTCTATTCCATGTGTGAACACCATCTCCTGCCATTCTATGGCGTCGCTCATGTCGGCTATATCCCCAGTCCTGGTGGTAGAGTGGTAGGGGTAAGCAAACTGGCCAGGGTGGTAGAAATCTGTGCCCGGCGACCTCAGCTTCAAGAAAGGATGACCCAACAAATTGCTGATGCCATCTTCGAAGCACTTCAACCTGAAGGAGTAGCTGTAGTCATTCAAGCTGAGCATTTATGTATGATTATGCGGGGAATAAAAAAACCCGGAACAACTGTGGTAACCTCGTCGGTGAGGGGAACTTTCCGTAGCAAGGTAGCCACTCGCAGTGAATTTTTGTCTTTAATTCAAGGAAAGTAGTTTATTCGTGCCGCAAGGACTCGATGGGGTCAAGTCGCGCTGCCCGTACGGCTGGGTACAACCCGGAGATGAGTCCGATGAAAATTGACACTCCCGCTGCCAGAGCAATAGCATAAATGGGCAGCGTGGCAGTAAAAGGAAAACCAGCATTAGTTGCTATGGCAGACATGATTTTCACTATAATCCATCCCAGGCCCACCCCCACGGCACCACCACAAAGACTTAGCGTGGCAGCTTCGATGAGGAACTGAACCAGAATATCTCGGCGCTTGGCACCCACCGCCTTGCGCAAACCAATTTCCCTGATTCGCTCAGTCACCGAAACCAGCATGATATTCATAATCCCGATGCCGCCCACAAGCAAAGATATGCCAGCTATGCCAGCCAGGATGTATTGGATTATTCCTAGCACCTGAGTAAGCTGCTCTGCTACGGATGCCACGCTGATGACTCTGAAATCATTGCTTTCTCCCTCTCTGAGGTTATGGAGGTTGCGTAAGATGTCAATGATTTCCTGCCTGGCAGGTTCCAATACATCGCTACTCTTTGCCCGCACGCTTATTGTATTAACGCTGTTGCCGCGGCTGCCCGCCTGTGAGGCTGCCAAGGTGGTATAGAAGGTGGACAAAGGGACATACACTCTCATGTCTTCTAATCCGAACACCGCTCCCCGGCTTTCCAACACACCGATAACTTGAAATTGCCGCCCGCCAATCCTTATGCTCTGCCCAATAGCATCCATCTCGCCAAAAAGGGTCTTGGCTACCTCGCTTCCTAGGACGGCTACCCTGGACTTCGCCCTGTAGTCGGATTCGGTAATGAAGCTGCCCTGTGCTACCACGTAGTTGTCTACAGCTTCAGCTTCTGGGGTCACCCCGGCAACAATCATGTTGCTGAGGCTTTCTCCCCCAGCCACAACTTGGGCATAAGTCTGCACCGATGGTGCTACCATGTCTACAAAGGTAGCATGGCGGGCAATCGCCTGAGCATCTTCCAATGTCAGCGTTGTCTGAGCTCCCACTCCACTTATGCCGAGTTCTGGAGGTGTGACGTATATCAGGTTAGCCCCCAGGGTGGCAAAAGACTCCTCTACTATAGCCGCCTGCGCACTTCCCAGGGATAGCACAGAAATAACGGCAGCCACGCCAATCAGGATGCCCAGCATGGTCAGAATTGACCTTAGCTTGTTGCGAAGCAAAGCCTGTAGCGCAGTAGAGAAACAATCCCAGAGTTTCATTTCACTGTCTTTATTTGAAATTCAAATGTCACCATGACCCTCGACGAACACTTACTTCAATCTGACCATCGCGCAGTTTAATGGTGCGCTGGGTATGAGCGGCAATATCTGGTTCATGAGTGACCAGCACGATGGTCATGCCCTGCTCATTCAATTTCTTAAAAATCAGCATGATTTCCTGGCTTGTCTTGGTGTCAAGGTTGCCGGTGGGCTCATCAGCTAGAATAAGAGAGGGATTGTTTACTAAGGCTCTAGCAATAGCCACCCTTTGTTGCTCCCCTCCAGCTAGCTCGCTTGGCTTGTGAGTGACCCGATGGCCCAGTCCCACTGCTTCTAGAACTTGTAACGCCTTTTGCCGTCGGTTGCTGACGCCGCTGTAAATAAGTGGCAGTTCCACATTAGCTAAAGATGTGACCCGAGGCAATAAATTGAAGCTTTGGAAGACAAAGCCTATCTTTTTGTTTCTTATTTCAGCCAGTTGATTATCATTAAGCTTGTCTATTTCAATGCCGTCTAAACGGTATTTCCCAGAAGTCGGCTTGTCCAGGCACCCGATGATATTCATTATGGTGGACTTCCCCGAGCCCGAAGGCCCTATGATAGATACCATCTCCCCCGATTCAATGCGGCAACTAATCCCCCGCAGGGCGGGGACTTCGGTCTGCCCGGCTTTGTACACCTTGGTTATGTTTTCCAGTTCAATCATTGGCTAAATCAAAAAAGCTGTACGACTGCCCCCCAGAAGCAGGTAATATCACCTTTTCCCCCTCCTCCAATCCCGACAAGACTTCAGTATTTCTCCCGTCGGTTAAGCCTAAGGTAATTTCCCGTTCCTCAATTTGCCCATCTACAAGCACCTTGACTATAGGCTTTTGCAGGGTGCCCTGAATAGCCTTGTTTGGTATCATCAATACATCATTGCGACGCTCAATAATGATTTTGGCAGTGGCACTCATGCCATCCCTGAGCTCTTCACTGGGATTTTCCAAGGTTATGGTGGTGGCGTAGGATACTATCCCAGCTCGGTTTGTGCCTATTGGCGAGATAAAACTCACCTTCCCCTTTACTTCCGTGTCCGGCAAGGAATCTAACGAAATGCTTGCCTCCTGTCCTACTTTCACCGCGGCGATATCCAATTCGTCAATGAAGCCGCTCATCTCTATCTTGCTGGTGTCAACCAGAGATATTGCCGGAGTGGCTAATGTCGCTGCCGAGATTTCTTGCCCCTTAATTATGCTAATACCAGCGACCATACCGTCAAAGGGAGCCACTATTACCGCTTTTTCCAGGTTAAGTTTTGCCACATCCAAGTTCGCTCTGGCTATATCCGCTTGCAGCTCAAGTAACTTGACCTCCCAGGGCAACTGCCACGGGCTAGCTAGAGATTTTTCTTCAGCCTTGCTTATATTTCCCTCGATTAAGTTCAGCAAGACTTGTGCCTCTTCGACCCTCCCCTCATTTAGAAGCTCCTGAGCCTGTTTTAAATTATCTTGGGCTTCGTCCAGAGCCAACCATACTCCAGGCATATCAGTACCCCACTTTGTGGTGTAGTGAGGATAGATTGTTTTCATCAAGTTGATCTGAGCAGTTTTGTATTGTGCCTGCGCTATTTCGACACTTAATTCCAGGGAACGGGCATCGAGCCTGGCTAATATTTGGCCTTTTGTCACGTTATTCCCTTTATCAACTAGCACCTCTGTCACTATCCCTGTGGCGCCAAATGATAAATCTGCCTTGTGAGGCATTTCTAAATTGCCATCCACTATAACGGTTTTCACTATATCGCCTCGAGTAACCACAGCCATATCTGACGACTTAGCTTCGGGGCTAGCGCATCCAGTAAGTACAATACCGAGCACTACACCGAGACCGACCAAGCATGTTGTTATTATTAGTGTTAGCCTTTTTTTCATTTCTCTTCGCCTCTTTTCAATTTTCAAAAATTTGCTTGTTGTAACACAGCAGATATTTGCCTTAATGCAGAGCTGGGATGCCAAAAGTCTAGCAGCAAGATTGTTAATCTCGCTTGGCCTCATTTTCTAAATTGTCAGTTCTAATTCCCCTTACTAACTTGGTAAACTCATTCACATGTTGACTCATAACATTGACTAACTCCTCAACTGCCTCCACTTTAACAAAGAGCAGGCCCCTTCCTTGAAGTATCTTAAAACTTAGCAGCCTGGTACCAACATCAATGCCTAATTCCCTTCTGGCTTCCACGGGTATAACTATCTGCCCTCGTGGGCCAACAACCGTTGAGCCAAAACATTTACCGACTACCTGCATGTCCTCATATTCCATTTTTTCCTCCTGGAATAAACTTAGCGCCCAATTTGGTGCCGTATGATGTATCCTACTGTTCTGAATTATATGATTTTTCTTACTATTGTGTCAAGCAATATATTGGAGGTTGTTTATTAACCGCTCATGGTGAGCGTGTCAAACCATGAGCAGCAGTCATGATAGAATTAAGTTGTCTTTCGGCAGGCTCAGGCGAACGGGTTGCTGAACGGCCCCCGAGTTTTAGGCGTGGCTCGCTATGAAAAAACTTATTGCAGGAGCAGCTAAGCTGGGGATAGAGCTCAATGCCAGGCAGGTAAAGCAATTTGAGCTTTACTACCAGGAGCTAATTGAGTGGAACAAAAGAATCAACCTCACAGCCATAACCGATTACGCCGCGGTGCAAGTCAAGCATTTCCTGGATTCTCTAACCGTCACTCTAGCTTTGCCTGAGGAAAGGGTGGCAAGGCCGGATTTCAATATTATAGACATAGGCACGGGTGCCGGCTTCCCCGGCGTGCCGCTCAAAATTCTTTTCCCTCAGCCCAGGCTGGTGCTCCTTGAACCCACGGCAAAAAAGACGGCTTTCCTTCATCACATCATCGGCAAGCTGGGGCTGGAAAATGTCGAAGTGCTGAATAGTAGAGCTGAGGAAGCAGCTCATTTACCACTCTATCGTGAGCAATTCGCCCTGGTACTCTCCCGTGCCGTAGCTTTGTTGCCGACCCTGGTGGAATTAACTCTGCCCTTTTGCCGGGTTGGGGGAAGATTTATCGCTCAAAAGAAAGGGGAAATCGAGCAGGAGGTAAATAGGGCGAAGAAAGCCATTGCCATTCTGGGAAGCAAATTGGACCACATAAAGAAAATAGAACTGGCCGAATTCACTGATACACGTTATCTGGTGATTATTGATAAAATAGAGCCAACACTGAGTGACTATCCCCGTCGTCCGGGCATGCCGAAGCGGCGGCCAATTTAACGCCCCATGAAAATTTGCTTCGCTTTTCAGGGTAACCAGAGGCTGTTCAAAAATGTAGTTGCCCATATTAAGCAGTCAAGCAATCTAGGAGGTGAATAGAGATGTGGAGCAGAAGGTCTCGGCGGTTCTATTTCAGCTTTCCTCCCTTCGGTTTCTACTTCCACGGATTGAGGCCCTTTCCCAGCAAGCAGGAGTATCTGGAGATGCTCGAAGAATACAAGAAGGACCTGGAAGAAGAGCTAAAGGAAGTAGAAAGGGAGATCGAGGAGACGAAAAAGAGCCTCTAGCACAGAAGTGCCAGCCAAAGTTCAGCCCCCGAGCTATCATAATCATCGGCTTGAAAAAGTCTCGAAAAGAAATGATTGACTGTCGGGGATGGGTGGGTGTAATATAGATGGCATCAAGTAAGAATTCGGAAGACTAAGCTTTCGCTCTGCGTAAACTGAGATGGTGCCGGTTACGGCACTCCCCGAATCGGTAGCGGAAATCCCAGTTTCAACACGGACAGGAAACTTGTTGTATCCGAAGTCTACTGCAATAGTATTGAGGAGGGGAAAATGAAACACAAACTATTGCCAGTCGCCTTAATCACAGTCCTGCTATTCGCGGTTTTGGTCAACGTCATTGGTTGTGGCACAACGACGCCTGCGACCAAGTATACCCTGACCATCACCAGCACAGCCGGT
Source organism: uncultured Dehalococcoidales bacterium (assembly GCA_964633085.1). Taxonomy (GTDB): domain Bacteria; phylum Chloroflexota; class Dehalococcoidia; order GIF9; family AB-539-J10; genus RBG-13-51-36. The sequence continues at coordinate 711 of CAZWDC010000036.1, read as the reverse complement.
GGTGACGTCACCATGCCTACGGAAGGCGCACATACCTATGACAAAGGAACAGTAGTCAACCTCACAGCGACCGCGGACACCGATTACCACTTCGTCAACTGGACTGGTAACGGCACCGTCGCCAACCCGAATTCTGCCACTACCACTATCACCATGAATGGTAACTATGCTATTAGCGCCAACTTCGGATTTGATATGGCTTTCATAGAGCAAGTCCCCGACACAAACCAGCCGCCTACTGTAACCTTGGTAACCACTATTCCCACTAACTACTGTGCCCCCATGGCCATGATTAACGTCCTGGAGTATTGGGACGATGTGGCGAATCACGCCAATGCTCAAGACGTAACCGCCGGCTTGGCACCCGAGACGGCGGCGGAGTACCTAGGCTATTTCATGGATACCAATAATACCGGCAGCCCGGACCGAGTCTTTAATGCTGGCTTGCCGGGAACCCACAATCTCGACATAATGCCGGGCACCGTGGAATTCGTCCGCTGGGATGCTACCCACGCATACCCGGTCGCTTTTGACCCGAATGCTCCCGCTCTTCCTGCCGGGAAACTGGGGTACAATTGGGCGGTGATTCACACCTGTGTTATCGGTTATGATGACACCCTCAATTTCTACACGAATGAGATTGATAACGGCCGGCCTCTGGTAGTCGCTTTTGACTATTGGAATCCCGTCTCCAAAGCGAGCTTCCCCGAC
>CAZWDC010000035.1:0-5729 GCA_964633085.1 uncultured Dehalococcoidales bacterium | reverse complement strand
GCCATAAGGATTCTCGTTGCCATCCAGCTTTATTACTTTCTCTGCAGGCAACTCACCCTCCTGGCTCAAAATTTCCGTAGGCTCTATAGGGGTGTAGCTCTTCATTTTGACGAGCTCAGGCCTGATAAGTCTTTTTATGTTCACTTATTCCTCACTGTCCTCGGGGTATGGTTCTTTGTAATATTGCTCCATTAGGTCGTCCAGTGGCAGTCCTTTGTTGTTCAAGGCATAAGTATATTGAGATTCCCAAAAAGAAATTTCTCCGTCAGGAATATGCCGACTCTCTCTGAATATGCAAACAAACGAGGGCGCGAGACCTTCTGATTCACGAGGATAATCAAAGACCATAAGCCTACTGCCTTTTCCAAGATTCTTGTCAAAGCTCAATTTACGATCCAGGCTTTCCTTTATAGAACTACTGGCGAGCATTTCTAGATTTGCTCTCCCTCGCTTACTAAAAATTTGAGGTTCCAGTTGTGAAATAACAAAGAGGCAGTCCTCAGCGCGATGCACCAAATCAGTTCCCCTTAAACGGTAGATTGTATCAACGTGCCCTCCCCCCAATATCATTGCATCTCGCCATTCATCCCTTCCCACATCATGAAAATCTTTGCCATCACACTCGAACGCAATTTTCTCTGATTTACATTCAACCACAAAGTCCAATATGAAAATCCCCCAAGGAGTATTAACTTCGGTTTGCTTATCCAATCTCAAATTAGGATTTATATATTTGCCTAGATTCCAAGCAAATATATCCTCAATTGGACTATCATAAGGAGGTTCATACTTGGACTTCTTTTCGGAAAGGTTGTCACCTCTTATACTTTTGGCGATAATTTCCTTTAGAGGCAAGAGGTTGGTGCCCTTATCTTCGACCATTATTTATTTTCCTCTCTGTAGCCTTTTTTCTATTGCCTGGGCGTGGGCATCGAGCCCTTCGGCTTTAGCTATTACCATAGCAGCCTGGCTCAGTTTTCGCATGGCGGGCTTGTCCAAGGCGATGATATTAGTAATCTTGAGGAAGTCGGCAACACCCAGAGGAGAACCGAAACGAGCACTGCCTCCGGTGGGCAAGACATGGCTGGGACCGGCAATATAATCACCGAGAACGACAGGTGAGTTTTCGCCTACAAAAATGCAGCCGACATTGTGAATTTGGGAGATTAAGGCTGAAGCATCGGATACCATAAGAGAGAGATGCTCAGGAGCGAAGAGATTGACCAACTGCACTGCTTGAGCCATGTTGTCCACAAGCACAATCATTCCGGCATCAATAGCCGTCCGAATAGTAGAGCGCCGCTTCAATTTCCCTAGTTGCTCCTCAATTTCCCTCTCCACTCGCTCAGCTAGGTGAGACGAAGTAGTGATTAAAACTACCGAAGCCAGAGGGTCATGTTCAGCCTGAGCCAAAAGGTCAGCAGCGCAGAGAGCAGGGTTAGCTTTCTCATCGGCGACAATTACTATCTCGCTGGGACCCATGAGACCATCAATGTCCACTGCGCCATAAACCATTTTCTTAGCCAAGGTCACGAAAATGTTCCCCGGACCGCAAATTTTATCCACTTTGGGTATTGATTCGGTACCATAAGCCAGCGCCGCAATAGCCTGAGCGCCGCCAACTTTGAAAATGCGGTTAACTTTGGCAATGTCGGCAGCTACCAACGTGGGTGCTGGAATCTTACCATCCTTAGCAGGGGGAGAAACCATAATGATTTCCTCAACACCAGCCACCCTGGCTGGTATGGCCATCATCAGCACTGTGGATGGATAGGCGGCGGTGCCACCAGGCACGTACAGTCCAACCCTTTGCAAGGGCAGAACCTGTTGCCTCAAGTGCTTGTCGATAGAAATTAGGCCAGTTTTGTGTCCACAGGCAACATGAAAGTCCCGGATTCTTCTGGCTGCAAATTCGAGGGCCGAGACAAGTTTCTTGTCTATCATATTGTAAGCGGCAACAACTTCTTGTCTATCTACTTCCAGAGAATCTAGGCAGACTCCATCCAGTTTTTCGGTGTAATCAAAGAGGGCTTTATCGCCTTTATCCCGAACCTCATTGACTATACGGTCGACTGCTTTTTGAACTGAAAAAAAGACATGCTTTGTTTGTGGTGCTAGCCCTGCTGACGTGGTGAAAGGCTCCCAGAAATTCTCCCTGGCCAGTAATCGTCTGGCTTTATTGAATCCTTTGACTTTTTTCACATTGCACCCTCACCCTGACCCTCTCCCATCAAGGGAGAGGGGAAAAGGCTCGCAATGACAAAAAGAAGACTTCTCACGATAGCCCCGCTCGCAATTTCTGTGTCAGGAACTTCATTTTCTCTTTTTTATCGGAAGACGCCAGGCTGTCTTTGTTAACAATTATACAGGCCGAGGATTGGAAGAGTACATCAATAATCTTTAATTTGTGCTCCTTGAGAGTCTTGCCAGTTTGAGTGTTGTCAATAAGCATATCAGCGTCCTCGGGCAAAAAAGCCTCGCTAGCCCCCCAGGTAGGAATCAGCTTATAGGGACTGACGCGGTTGTCTCGCAGGTATTTGTCGGCGATATTTATGTACTCCGAGGCCACCTTCAGAGGCGCCCCGATGTAATCGGTGCTGCTTTGAACAAGTGTCCTTAATTCGTCAATATTGTTGACGGGCATTTCTTGACTGACAGCAGCCACGACTTTCACGGTGCCAAAGCCTAGAGCAAACAATTTCTTCACCGGGCTTGATGGAAAGCGATTGAGATGCTCAAGCAGCCAATCCTCACCGGTTATGGCCAGGTCGAAGTTGCCATTAGCCACTTGCAGAGGCATATCCTGAGGCCTGATTACTTTGATGCCCAGCCAGTCCAGGTCAGCGGAGGGTCGTCGGCTCGACGCTTCTTCAGAATAGCCCTGAAGTGTCAGCCCAGCCCGCTTTAAAAACTGCGCAGTAGGTGCTTGCTGGTGCCCATCAGGCAAAGCCAGGTTGATTTCCTTAGCCAGCCACAATGTGCGAGTAATCTTCTGTTTCTTAAAGCTATTAAGCTCATTTTCCATTGATGTTGGCAGGTCAGCAGTAAGTTTGGAGCTGAAGCACGCTAATATCTGGCTCAAGTTCTTGTTCTCCAAGCTTTCTCGATTGGCTATCAAAAAGGCAGTAACAGGAAGCAATCTTTTAAGAGGAATTAAGCCTTGAGCGGCTAGCTGTGCCCCACTCTTTCCCCAGAGCACTGCCAAATCAGCATTTTCCGGAGGGTAAGCTTCAGCAGCTCCCCACACCGGAAAAAGCCTGAACCTCCTCATTCTGAGATTTAAAGCAAAAGCCTCAGCCAGATTAGGATACTCACTTACTATGCGACAATCGTTTCTCCGGGCTGACAACTCCTCGAGACTGGCTATCTTACCCTGAGCGCTGGCAACCGCATATATGCCGCCTTCGCCATAATTGAGACCCGATATTTTCACCAGAGCTCCGGCCGGATATTTCACCACGAATTCTTCAATCCAATCCAAACCACAGATACCCAGGTCGTAATTCCCCACAGCCACCTGTATGGGAATATCTTTCTCCTGAAGTATTTTAGCGAAAAGACTGGGAAACCTTGCCGAGCGCAGGCGATATTGCTTTGCTCCATTGCTATAACCTTCAAATCCCAAGTCTATCTCGACAAGCAAGCTAGCCGTAGGCGATAGAAACCTGCCTTTGGGCAGGGCGAGTTTGATATAGCCGATTTGGTAGTCCTTCACCCCTTATTTACCACTTTAAGAATCTCGGCCACAGAAGCCCCGGTGTATCTGGCTCGTTTTCGCTTGCACTCTTTTAGCACAAAGGGAGCAGAGCCCTTTCCAGAAACCAAGATAACCCACATATAATTAGATTCATCTCGACCTGCAAATTCAATCTCCGCAGGGTATCCGGCATCACGAAGCGATTCCGCCACAGCAAAGCATGTCTTTACTATTTCGGGAGTCAATTCCTGACCCTTAACCAGGATTCCAGATTTGCCCTTTTTCTCTTTCTCCAGCGGAAGCAATTTCATTATTGGGTCCACATATAGAGCAAATCCGCAGGCAGGGATGTTCCCTCCATTCATAAGGGGCACAAGGTTATCATATCTGCCTCCGCCACCTATTTTTTCCCCAGCCGCTAAGAATTGAAAACATATTCCAGTATAATACTCAAAACCATGCATGGCGGCGATATCAATTTTATAGCGGCAACCCTGGTTATCCAGCAAAGTGGCGATGCTTATGAAGTCTTCTAGGCTAGACTTGAAGTCCCTCGAAGCTTTGGGGAATGAAGCCTTTATATTGTGTAGAAAGCTGCTCGATTTCCCCTTGAGGCCCAATAGCGCAGCAACAAGTCTGTCAGTCTCGGGATTAGGAGATTTCGCCTTAGTCAATGCTTGCCAATCCCCTTCTAAAATGCGACTCATCATCTTAGCTTCCTCAGCCGGGCTGAGCTTAAACTCTTTGAGCAATGCCTTCACCAAGCCAGCGTGGGACAATTGCAGCCCGACGTTGCTGAGGCACAATTTGCGAATAACCTCCTCAGCCAGCAGAATTACCTCCACATCCGCAGCCGGTTTGGCACCGCCAAAAAATTCAGCACCACACTGCCAGCGCTCTCTATTCTCTTTTCCAGTTCCCTCGAAAGCGAAGATGTTAGTCACGTAGAAAAGCCTGGCTAATGTTTGTCCGCTTAGACTGTCAATATAAAGTCGAGCTACAGGAATAGTGCCATCTGGTCTCAAGACAACTCGCTCACCACTCCAACCATCCCAATCGAGAAAGGAATACACCTTGCTCAACATGCCCGGAGTAAGCGTTCCTGTAGCCGTAAACAGGTGGAGGTATTCTAAGGTTGGCGTCCTTACCTCCTGGTAGCCCCAGGTACGACAACAAGCCCGGAAGACGTCCTCAATACGACGAAAGCGCAACATGTCCTCGGGGAGCAAGTCTCGCATCCCCTTGCATTTTTGGTTTTTCATTCTTAGCCTATTCTACACTAAGCTATGTCCAGCTTCAATGATTGATTGCAAGTTTTTGTTCCTTTTGCCTGCATAGTCTATAATTAGCCTGAGCGTAATGTGAGATGCTGAGAAACGGGATTAAGTTTTTCTTTCTGGCTTGGCTTGTGATTCCCATAGCTGCAGGGTTAGGAGGCAACCTGCTTGCTGCCGCCAGCTCTACTACTGTAGAAGTCCTTACTGTAGATGGCACTATCGTGCCGGTGATAGCTGATTATATTGATCGGGGTATCACGCAGGCAGAGAAGAATGGCGCTACCGCCTGTATAATTGAGCTAAATACTCCCGGTGGGCTTCTGGACTCGACCGAGAAGATAGTCCAGAGGATTATGAATGCCAATGTGCCCATCGTGGTTTACGTCTCACCTAAAGGTGCCTGGGATGCCTCAGCGGGAACCTTTATTACCCTATCGGCTCATATAGCCGTGATGACGCCCGGCACGACCATCGGCGCTGCCCACCCTGTATCTGCTGGGGGACAGGAGATACCCGAAGACCAGATGAAGAAAATAGTCGAGTTCTCAGCTAAATGGATGAGGACTATAGCTGAAGAGCGTGGCCGCAATATGGAAGAAGCTGAGCTAGCGGTTACACAAAGCAAATCATTCACCGATGTTGATGCCTTGGAATGTAACCTTATCAACCTGCGAGCCGAGAGTCTGGAAAGCCTTATTTCGCAAATCAATGGCTGGAAAGTCACCTTAGCCAGCGGCGACGAAGTTATCATTGAT
>CAZWDC010000034.1:0-12029 GCA_964633085.1 uncultured Dehalococcoidales bacterium | reverse complement strand
AGCGCCCGCTCCACAGAAACGAAGAAGGCATCCAAATCAATATGGAATATGCACCGAGCCATAAGACAGCATATAAACTAGCACACAGAGCCTATAAAGCCAAACCCTTGGTCGGATAACGATTCAGCTTTCGGTCGAATTGTTATCCAACTCTTAGTCGGATAATTATCCAACTTTTCGGCGAAAAGTGACCCAACAATTCTCACTATTATGCAATTCTACTCCGTCCTGAAAAGGCATGAGGCAACATTTCAGGTCTGTTTGATAATGCAGATAGGATTGTAGTGCCTAGGGTGGAGAGTCAGTTAATACTTGGAGCGTCGCTCTGGAGAAAATTCAGCACCTCTCGGTTGAATATCTTCTTCATCTCGAGGGAAAAATAATGGGAACCGCCCTCGACTCTGACTAGTTTAGCGTTGGGTATTTTACTGGCTATGACCTCGGAGGAGACGGGCTTGATGATTCTATCTCCAGTTCCCACGATAACGAGCGTAGGGGCCGTGATTAATGGCAATCTGTCCAGTGTGTTGTGGAGCCGGCAAGCTTCGCTCTGCCCCTCTATCCCCACCCTATCTGAAGCTCTCATGAACCTGGTCTGAATTCTGGCGAGCAGGGCAAAGACGAATCCGTAAACGGGCTTATTGAAAGCCAAGCCCACGATAGCCGTGAATTTTTGCTGTGGTGTTAGTTGCGAGAATTTAGCCAGTTCCACAGTGTCTCCGCTCGTTTCATCCTGTCGGGCATAGGTACAAGCTAGCACCAGCTTCATCACTCTGTGCGGATGGTTTATAGCCAGCTCCTGGGCAATCATGCCGCCCATGGAAAGGCCAATGATATGGGCCTTCTCAATTTTTAAAAAGTCCATGAGTTTCACGGTATCGTCAGCCATCATTCTGGTGGAATAAGGACTGGGCGGCTTGTCTGACTTGCCTGTTCCCCGATTGTCAAAGGTAATCACCTGGTAATACTTCCTGAAAAAGCGTATCTGAGGAAACCAGCCACTCCGGCTGGCACCGAATCCCATTATCATGACCAGAGGCTCACCGTGCCCCTCCACTTTGTAGTTGATATTGATACCGTTAAGCTTGGCTAGTGGCATGATGCCCTCCCGTTCTAGAAATATGCCCTTATTTCCCAGGCCAACTCTTCCGGCCGCTCTGGCACAACTGTCTCTCCCAACATGAACGGCATGAACCACGAGTCAATACTCAAGTAGTTCGGTCGAGCGTTAGGTCTGGCAATAATGCTCAACCCAGCATGGAAGCCATCGGGTTTTTGCAGACTACCAGAGTAGATAATGCAATTAAAGCTATCAAACCCACGGTGATGATAATATCTCAACACGTTGGATAGCCCCACGGCAAGGGTTTTCACATCTTCTGCCTCAAATTGCAGAAAATTGCAAGCATTTACTATCGCTTGCACCTCGCAGAAGCCGGTGGGGGCGAAGGGGACATGCCAATAGATATTGCCCACCTGTTTTATCTTCCGCTCGTCATTAGTAGCCATGAAATCCTGCCAGAAGTTGCTATTCTCGGCTTCGGCGTACCTGGCGCTACATTCCATCAGATTCCTTATACGGGTAAAAGGAACCGGCTGCATAGCAATCTGCTGATGGAAATGTACCAAGCTGGCGCCGGCTGGGGGGAGATAATTCGTCCCTACCACGGCATAGTCGAGGGCATTGTCCAAGCTGTATACCCTGCGTATACATTCCAAGGCAGCGGTTAGCATATTGTAAAGCAGTTCTTCGGTAAACTGATTGAGACTGAGATAATGCGTCTTTGGCGAAGTTACCACAGCTTCAAATTCTGTTCTGGGGAATAGATTGGGGAAGACATAAACGTCTGCAAACCTTAATACACCCTCAGGCACTCGATTCTGGGGGAACTTAGGTATAACCTGCTCAATTGTGGGAGAGCAAAATGGGCAGCCGTTTTTTGATTGGTTTGATAGTTCGTTAAGCCATTGGTCATCACGATAGCCGTAGAATGTTCTCCATTTCTCCCTTAAGCCATGACAAATCAACGAGCTGCGAGACGTTAGAGGGTCGAACCTGCGCTCCAATCTGTATTCCAGAGACTTACCAGTGGGGTCCAGCACTTCCACGGTAATGGATTCACACTTGAATTCAATGGCCATTGATGCCTCCTTCCGACCCTCTATTGTATGCGTTCTCTTGTCTGCCAATCAAACACGTCACTGACACGGATACTTCATTGTACAACTTGGATAGACAAAGCCTGTGTTTTGGGCATCTCGGGGGCGTTTCACCCCTGAATTCTGCAATGTAACCTTTTAAGGTCGTGCCCATTGCACGATGCTAACCCGCCTGCCAAGCCCTGGCGGGCAAGAACCTCGCACTACATTTTTGAGCAGCCTTTTGGCGGAACCAGAAGGCAATCTAACGCAAAAGGGGTATAATCAGGTGTTTTAAGTAAGTCATGGAGAATTCGTCAGGAAAAGCCCAAAGCCTACTGCAAAACCTCATTCGCCGATTTGAGCCTGAGTTATGGGTTATCACTTTAATTCAGTTTTTCTCAGTACTCGGTTTGTCAATTTGTATGCCGTTTCTGTCTTTATATCTTTATCAGAATAGGGGTCTTTCCATGACCTTGACCGGAGCGATACTCCTGGCTGGTGGACTGTGCTCAGCGATTAGCCAGGCGCTGGGAGGAGCGCTTTCAGACAGATTTGGTCGGCGTCCGGTCCTTCTCGTGGCTGCTTTAGTAAGTGTGTTTTTGTATTCAGGGCTAGCTGTTCTTATCGGGATTTCGGCGTCGGTGTGGGCTATTGCAGTCGTCTATATCGCTGCTCGCTCAGTACTCACTATAACACGTCCCGTTATCTCAGCCACGGTGGTAGATTTCAGCTCGAAAGACAAGCTGACCGAAGCATACGGAATCCTTCGTATAGGAGCTAACATTGGCTGGGCGGCTGGCCCTGCTATAGGGGGGTATCTGGCCACTTTTTTGCCCTATGGCTGGCTCTTTGGTATCCCGGCTTTAACCTGTGGCATCGTTTCCTTGATTGTCTTTTTCTTTGTCCACGAGTCTTCACAAGGAATGGGCAAAAAAGTGGGCTTTCGCAGTATGTTGCCCCCTGCTAGCGACCCGGCTTTCCTGGCCTTTACGACGGTGAGTCTCCTGCTGTTCATAGTTATGGGACAAATGGCCAGCACTTTATCTATCTTTACCGTGGATAGAGTTGGTTTTTCTACCGCTCAATACGGTCTAATACTCACTCTGAATGGTTTGATAGTGATTTTTTTTCAATACCCGATGACTCTTGCCCTCAGGCGGCTAGCGGAATTCCGAGCTCTCATCCTGGGAAGTCTGCTTTACGCGGTTGGCTATCTATCCTTTGGTTGGATTACACAATTTGGCTGGGCACTGGGAGCAATGGCGGTAATCACAGCGGGCGAAATTATAAATTCGCCGGTTTCACTGGCGGTGATAGGAGAACTCTCTCCAAGAGACCAGAGGGGACGATATATGGGGGTTTTCGGGCTGAGTGAGACCATAGGCATAGCAGTGGGTCCGCTGCTGGGTGGAATACTCCTTGATGCGTTCCCATTTGACCCTAGACTCGTGTGGGCACCCATCGCCTCATTGGCATTGATTGCTGCGGTGGGGTACTACTGGTGGGCGCGCCGATTTCGGCTATAGTCTTTCAGGGGATTTTGTATTGGAGACAAATTTCTTCACCCTTCTCTTGAACACGTCTCTGGCCAGAAGCACTCTTCTCTGGCATTTGAGGCATTTAAGGCCGATGTCGGCGCCCACAATCACCACCTCCCATTCGTAGCTGCCGCAGGGGTGTGGCTTACGCAACCGGACTATGTCACCGAGCTTTATGTCTATAGTCATCTTAAAGTTGTTTAGCCCTCCCCATTTATTGTAATGCATTCACTTGCCGTTGTGCTGCGAGATTGCTTCGGCCCGATAAATCGGGCCTCGCAATGACGGGATGGGGGATGTCATTCTGAGGAAGTCCCGATGGAATCGGGACGACCGAAGAATCTCGCTCTGGATACACGTCGGGGAAAATCTAGACCCTTCGCCCCGACGAGTCGGGGCGAAGGGTGACAAAATAAACGCTGTCATTTCGCCTCTGGGCGCGAAGCCAAATAGTCATTGATTTGGTGGCGGATTTTTTCAGCTACGTTTCTGGCCGCTTGGGCAAAATCCTTTCCTTTGGAGGCGTAAAGAATTTGCCTCGACACGTTGATAATCGCCTTCTCGCCGTGGGTATTGGCTCCGTAGCCAACGGCAGCAGCCAGGTCCCCTCCCTGAGCGCCGATGCCAGGGATGAGCAAAGGCATTTCGGGGCAAATTGAGCGGACTTTTTTTAGTTCTTCGGGATAGGTAGCCCCCACGACCAGGCCGATGTTGCCGTAGATATTCCATTCTTGGGCTTTTTGAGCCACTGCTTCGTATAGTGGCAGGCCGTTGGTGCAAAGAGCCTGGAAATCTGTGGCTCCCTTGTTTGATGTTCGACAGAGGATAAATACACCCTTGTCTTGATAGTTAATGAAAGGCTCTAGGGAATCGAAGCCCAGGTAGGGATTGACAGTAGCGGCATCGAAGCCCAGAACAGAGAAGAGAGCCCTGGCATAAGCCTTGGCGGTGTTGCCGATATCGCCACGCTTGGCATCGCCAATTACAGGAATATCATGGGGTACATATTTAACGGTCTTCTCCAGGATAGCCAGCCCTTCAGTCCCTAAAGCTTCATAGAAGGCTAGATTGGGCTTATAGGCGCAGACCAGGTCGCAGGTGGCCTCGACAATGGCTTTGTTGAATTGTAGAACATCCACGCTCGGCATGAGTTCTGTGTCAGGGTCAAGCCCGATGCACAGCCAGCTTTTGTTTTTCCGACTGGCGTTAAGCAGTTTATCGGTGAAATTCATTACCGTACCCCAGATGATATCAGGTGATCGGTATAAATTAAAGGTCGGTCAACATTCTACTATATTGGAAGGTTATTGTGCAGCTTAGCCTTGGCAGTGGTAGGTGGGGGCAAAGAAAAGGGGTTAATCATGTAGATGGGCGTGGCTTTTTGCCTTTATTCGTGTCAAGAGTTACAATGTAGAGAATGGTGAGATAGTGGGAAGAGTCAAGGGGATACTATGATTGCTGGTAACGTATATCAAGTGTTAAAAGAGCTTCTGGGCATAGGGCAAGAAACGAGATGGGTGGGCGGTATTTTGCAACCCTCTCCTTTATACTGTTCATATGTATCAGTGGCGACCAAGGGAAGCTGAATATACGTGAAAGACATAATAAAGCTTTATAAGCAACCACGCCCTAAGAGTTGTGCCATGCTTGCCTCCTGGCCGGGCATTGGCGACGTTTCCCTGACTGCAGCCAAGTATCTTGTGGAGAAGCTAAATGCTGTGGAAATAGGGGAGATTGAACCTATTCACTTTTTTGAACCAATGGGGGTCACGGTCAAAGATAATGTGGTGGAAAGCCCTCGTTTTCCTGAGAGCAAATTTTATTATTGGCAGTCCCGATCTGATCGGGATAAAAGCTTGCTGATTTTTATCGGTGAGGAGCAGCCTAGTTTCAAAGGATACGAGCTGGTTAACTGTGTGTTGGACGTAGCGCAAAGGCTTAGGGTGGCAAGGGTGTATAGTTGTGCTGCTGCGGTAACGCGCATCCACCATAGTGAAGAGATGAAGGTTTGGGGAGCAGCGACAACCTCTGACTTAGTTGACGAGTTGAGCAAGCATAATGTGGTTCTGAGAGGCAACCTTCGCATCGCTGGATTGAACGGATTGATATTGGGAATGGCTAGGGAAAGGGGGATGGAGGGCATTTGCTTGCTAGGGGAAGTGCCAGCGTATGCCACGCAAATAGCAAATCCCAAAGCCTCTCTGGCTGTGCTTCGTGTTCTGATTAAAATGCTGGGAATTACACTGGACTTGACTGAGCTTAGCCATCTGGCTGAGCAGGTGGATGAGGAGATGGATAGAATCGCGAAGAGAGTCACAGCTGAGTTTATTGACCAATTCACCGAGCCAATTTGGGAGCAGGATGAGGAGGAAGAATGAATAAGTCGAGCCCCGACTTGTCAGGGGTCTATGAACAGTCCAAATTGACCGACAAGGGTAGATATGCTACCATCGTGTTAGATGTCAGCTTTAGCACAGCTTTATGCGGAAATCATAGCTTGTCGTGATTGTGAGCTAGCTAAGTATCGCACCAAAGTGGTACCTGGTGAGGGGGCTGAAGATGCGGAATTACTTTTCATTGGTGAGGCACCGGGGTGGCACGAAGACCAGCAAGGGCGTCCCTTCGTAGGCCCAGCCGGGCAGTTTCTCGACCAGCTATTAGCTTCAATTGGTTTACGGCGGGAGGAAGTTTATATTGCTAATGTGATTAAGTGCCGTCCGCCTCAAAACCGTGAGCCACTACCAGCGGAGATACAAAGTTGTCGCAAATGGCTTGACTGTCAAATAGAGATAATTCAGCCCAAGATGATTATTACTTTAGGACGTTACTCTCTAGCGCGGTATTTCCCCAATGAGAGCATAGGAAAGATTCACGGAAAGCCGCGAAAGATGGGAGGTGTCATCTATTATCCTATGTATCATCCGGCGGCGGCTCTCCATCAAGGCTCTCTACGACGAACCATCGAAATGGATATGCTCAAGATTCCGCAGATATTAGCTCAAGGTAAAGACCTGCCTCAAGATGCAGTTGAATCTCACCAATTAAGCTTGTTTTAGAACATGTCTTGAATGAAAGGAAGGGAAAAACATGCCAACACGTAAATTGAAAGTCATCCCTCTAGGCGGATTAGGTGAAATTGGCAAAAACATGATGGTACTGGAATGTGACAATGACATTGTGGTCATTGATGCCGGACTCATGTTTCCCGGCGAGGAAATGCTGGGAGTTGATTTCCTTATCCCCGATATTAGCTATCTCTTGCCAAGACAGAAGAATTTGAGGGGGATAGTGATCACTCACGGGCATGAAGACCACATCGGGGCACTGCCCTACATTTTACCCCGCATCTCTCCTCCCATTTATGCTACCAAGTTCACTAGGGAGTTGGTTCGCGTAGAACTCAAGCAGCGAGGGGTGAGAACTGATGCAAAATTGAATTTGGTTAACCCGGGGAGCAGGATTAAACTGGGTAATTTCAACATAGAGTTTTTCTCTGTTTGCCATAGTATTCCTGATTCTGTGGGGCTGATAATTCACACTCCAGTAGGAACTGTAGTTCACAGTGGTGATTTCAAGATTGATTACACTCCAGTCATAAGTGAGGCTACTAACTTTAGCCAATTAGCTTCGCTGGGCGCAAAGGGTGTTTTGCTTCTTCTTTCTGACTCCACTTATGCCGAGCTTCCTGGCTATACTCCTTCTGAGAGGGTGGTTAGCGATACTTTGGATCGGATTGTAAGCGAGGCAAAGGGAAGAGTAATCGTGACTACATTCGCTTCTCTAATATCTCGCATGCAGCAGGTATTTGATGTTGCCGTCAAACATGGTCGCCGTGTATTTATCATCGGGCGGAGCATGAAGGAGATAGCAAGTATGGCATTGAAGACGGGCTATCTTAGTGCTCCACCTGGCATTATTTGTCGCCTGGACGAACTTAAGACTTTACCTCACAATCGAGTTATCGTGTTGAGCACGGGAAGCCAAGGTGAGCCCACTTCTGCCTTGGTGCGGATGGCTAATCGTGACCCAAGTAGTCGAATTCAGATAGTGCCTGGCGACACTGTTGTGATTTCAGCGACTCCTATTCCCGGCAATGAGGCACTGGTCAGCAAGACTACCGACAGCCTTTTCCGTCAAGGTGCCAATGTAATTTATGACAAGCTGGCTCAAGTTCATGTCCACGGGCATGGTAGTCAAGAAGAATTGAAACTCCTGCTCAGTTTGGTCAAGCCCAAATTTTTTGTTCCTGTTCACGGTGAGTATCGCCATTTGAGCTTGCATGCTAATTTAGCTCGAAGTATGGGTATACCCGAGGATAACATTTTTGTCCTTGAGAACGGCGATATTCTTGAACTAGGGCCAGATTCGGGAAAGGTGGTTGGCAGAACTCGTGCTAGAGCTATGTATGTAAGTGGCATGATAACAGGCGAGCTGGATAACACTGTGCTTCGGGACCGCAAGTTGCTTTCGCGAGACGGCGTTGTTGTGGTGGCCCTTGCTGTTGATGCTGAAAGTGGCAAACTGGCCGAAAGGCCGCGCATTATAGCCCGGGGCTTTGTTGATGCTGGGGAGGAACAGATATTGATTGAGAAGGGCCGAGATGTGGTGGTATCTGCTTTGGATCACGGCAAAGGGCGATTGGGTGACCAGAGCTTCGTTGATGCTAAAGTAAAGGATTCTTTGAGCAGATTCTTTTACGAGCGAATTCATCGTCGCCCTATCATCATTCCTGTAGCTGTGGAGGTAAAAAGAAAATCCTAAGCACTAAATATGAAATACTAAACAATATCAAAGCTCAAAACATAGAGGTTTTGTCCCGATTAAATCGGGATTGAAATTGGAATTTGGGATTTAGATATTAGAACTTAGGATTTCTGTAAGAAGAAACCGACAAGCTAGGAGCGTAACTTCTTGGCTAAAGCACAAAGTAGGTCTAAGCCGAGGCGGAAGGCAAAAGAAAGCCGGCCAGCGTGGAAGCGGTTCCTTGGCTTCATCGCCTCCCCGGTGGTACGAAGGCTTGTCTTGATTGTCCTCATAGTAGTCTTGTTGTATGTGTTATGGAAAGACATACTTACATTGTTTGGTTATGGGTTAATAATAATAGCCATCGCTTTGGGCTCGCTGGTCTGGATGGTATGGCGGCGGCCCCGACTTGTCGGGGTTGTGAAGCATAGATGGAATTGGGTTCTTGGGGGCATTAGCCTGGCTTTTGCTGTCTGGGGAATTCTTTCTTTTTTCCCGGGGGAAGGTATTCTGAGGCAAGCAACCCTAGGGGGTGAGTTCGGGAAGAGGATAATAGGTACTGCTAATGCCGTGGGAGCGCTTCGGGTAGCCGGGCTTGTCCTTCTGGGCATTATTCTTATTATCCCTCGGCAGGTTTGGAGCGGTGCTAAGGATAGCTGGCGTCTCTTGACCAGAGTCTTCCGAAGTCTTCCCAAGCTTATCTCTCCCCGGCGAGCTCCTGCTAAAGCTATCCATCCCGAGGCTAGCTCTCCTGGGGAAGGAACAGTCAGTGAAGCAAGGGCACCAAGCACTCAACGCCTTGAGAGCTCGGGTCCTCCCGTGTGGCAATCAGAGCACGAACCAATTCTCACCCCCGGCGGGTGGCATCTTCCACCGATTGATATCTTGGATAAGCCCGCTGAGGTGAAATTGAACAGGGAAGACATTGACCAACGAGCTCGATTAATTGAGGAAGCTCTGGCGAGTTATGGTGTAGAAGCTAAGGTTGTCCAGGTGAACATAGGGCCTACCGTGACACAGTTTGGTGTTGAGCCTGGTTGGGACAGAAAATATAAGGAAGTGAGGGAGAAGGGGAAGAATGGTAGCTATGAAACGAGATTGGAAGAAGTATCCAAAACCAGAGTAAGGGTAGAGCGTATTACTGCTTTGGCCAATGATTTAGCTTTAGCCCTAGCTGCTCCCAGCATCAGGATAGAGGCTCCTGTGCCCGGAGCGCCGGTGGTTGGCATTGAGGTTCCTAACACTGTGTTTGGCTCAGTTGCCCTGCGCAGTGCCATAGAGAGCGCAGCTTTTCAGAAGATTAAAGCCCGCTCCAAGCTAGCGATCGCTTTGGGTAAAGGCGCTGGTGGTGAGGCGATAGCCGCAGACCTGACCCGGATGCCTCATTTGCTTATCGCTGGAGCTACTGGCAGTGGTAAAACTGTTTGTCTCAATTCTATTATTTGTTGCTTGCTTTTGCACAACAGCCCCGACGACGTTCGATTTATCATGATTGACCCCAAGAGGGTGGAGTTAGTGACCTTTAATGGAGTGCCCCATCTACTGGCTCCCGTGGTTGTGGATACTGAAAAGGCGGTAAAGGCTTTAAGATGGCTTAATCAGGAGATGGACAGTCGATATCGTAAATTTGCTCAGGCGGGAGCACGCAATATTGAGGGTTATAACAAAGACCGCTCACCTGGAGAAGGGTTGCCATATCTGGTGCTCTTCGTTGATGAGCTGGCGGATTTGATGATGACATCTTTCGACGAAGTGGAACAGACGCTTTGTCGGTTGGCTCAATTGGCTCGCGCTACAGGCATTCATCTTGTCGTAGCTACACAACGCCCTTCAGTAGACGTAATTACCGGACTTATCAAAGCTAACTTTCCCACCCGCATTAGTTTCGCCGTCACCTCTCAAGTAGATTCCAGGACCATCCTTGACATGGTGGGTGCTGAGAAATTGTTAGGTAGAGGGGACATGCTCTACATGCCTACTGAAGCTAGCAAACCTAAACGTCTTCAAGGGAGCTTTGTTTCTGATGCTGAGATTGAGAGATTGGTGTATTTCTGGGGAAAGCAGCGGCAGATTACGGTGAGTTCTGTCGACTTTGACGAGGTGGCTGAGCGTCCCTCAGGTGTCCCCCGACAGGTTGGGGCTCCCCCCGACCCTCTTTTGGAAGAAGCCAAGCGCCTGGCACAGGAATATAAACATATCTCCACTTCATTCTTACAGCGTCGCCTCCGTATTGGTTATCCTAGGGCTGCGCGCCTTATGGAAGCACTACAGCAAGCAGGTTTAGTGGAGGCGGCTCCGCCCGAAACGGAGAAATCCTAAGTTCTAATCTCTAAATCCTGAATAAATCCAAATCTCAAATGAGCAAAAAAATTTTTTGGGTTTGGTATTAGGAATTGTTTAGTGCTTAGTATTTAGGATTTCGAATTTAATGTTTCTAGTCTAGGCGCCAAACTTATCTAATTTTAGAGCATGAGCCATAGCCAGGGGCATGATTTCCGTAGCCGGGAAACGCCCCATACCACCAGCCAGGCAGGCTCGTTCTGAGAACTCAGTGACATCATCGGGGCGACACCACTTGGACTTCAACATGAACGGCACAGGATGCCAGCTGTGTATGGCTAACGTGGCCGGCGTAGAGTGGTCTCCCGTAATAATCAGGACATCTGGGTTCAAGTTGAGCAAGGTGGGGAGGGCATTATCAAGCTCTTCAATAGCCTGAACTTTAGCCCGGAAGTCGCCATCTTCCCCTTTGGTATCGGTGCTCTTAAAATGGATGAAGAAAAAATCATAATCAGCATAGTAGCGGTTCAGGCTGTTTAATTGCTCTGTTATGCTTTCACCCCCGGACAATACTCGCATTCCTACCAACCTGGCTAATCCCCGGTACATGGGGTATGTAGCAATAGCTGCTGGCTTTAATTTGTAGATTTCAGATATAGGAGGGATATCAGGGCGACGGGAGAAGCCGCGTAGAAGCACCATGTTGGCGGGGGCTTCACTTCGCAAGACGTGTCTTGCTTGAGACACAAATTCGTTGGCAATTTCCGCGGTTCTCTGTGCCTGGGGCGATAACGCCTCTATCTTTCGAGGGGGTAGCCCTATTTGCTGGGGGTCAGAATCTGCTAGCTCAGGAGACAAAGCTTCGCCGCGGAGGATGAGCACAAATCTGTGTTCTTTCACCGGCAGCACGGAAATCTCAGCTCCTTCTATGGTTATATCATTCAATAAGCGGCATAACTTGGTATTTTTATCTGTGGAAATCCGTCCGGCTCTCCTGTGGGTAATGATTCCTTTGTCATCAACTGTACAGAAATTGCCCCGAGCCGCAATATCGTCTGGCTTCAGTTTGGCATCTATTCCCAAAGCTTCTGCGACTCCTCGCCCGATATTATACTTGACAGGGTCATAGCCAAAAATGGCCAGATGCCCCGGCCCACTCCCCGGCGTAATTCCCGGGCTTATGGGGTCGATGAGCCCGCATAGAGATTCTTTGGCTATGCGATTTAGGTTGGGCTTCCTGGCTGATTCCAGTTCTGTTTTACCGGTTTGAGGATGAGGTAAACCGCCTACGCCATCTATTATCAAAAACACTATTTTAGACGGGGA
>CAZWDC010000033.1:0-6005 GCA_964633085.1 uncultured Dehalococcoidales bacterium | reverse complement strand
TCGTAACCCGGGTCTGGGATGATGCCGCGCAGAGCTGCACCAAGTAGCTGAGGGATTGCCAGTGTTGCGAAGCTCAGACCAACAGTGAATACGATAGCCAGCCCGACTAACAGAACTATGCGCAAGGGTGTCCTATTCAGTACACTCATTACCTATATGGCTTCCCTCAGCTTCATACCCGGTCGATTTTTTGCTTTTGAACTATATGATTGGCGTGCTCTAAGAAATTATAACCGGGAAATCCTTAGTATAAAATAGTATCGCACTAGGCAGTTCTCTTCTTGCGTAAAATCACCCTGACTATTATCAAAGCTACTAAGCCCGAAATTAGAAGAGCCTTCCTGCCGTCGGGCATGGGACCCCAAAAGGCTCGCCAGAAGGAATCCATTACCTCACTCAGAGCAATATGAGGAATCTGGAATCGCCTCTCACCTGTTTCGGGGTTATATTGGTAAAACTCGACTTGAGCATTCTCAAGTGAAGTCTCCTGCTTGCCTTCATAGTCTACCCAAGTATGTATGGGGGATGAACGAACCTGATAGGTAATATTTTTTGCTTGCAAAACAGAAGCTAAGACCAGAGCCCGCGCTTTGCAATCGCCTTTGCCGTGCTCCAGAACCTCCTTAACCGTGGGACAATACCACGGCATACCATAAAGCTGCCAGTCGTAGCGATAAGGTATCCTAGCCCGGACCGCCTTCTCTATATCGGCGGGGTCGGATGGAAACTCATCCACTATAGGTTGAACAGCGCCAGGGTCAGCACCAAAGTTAAGAGCCCTGTGGATACTAATGACTAAGTTTAGAGGATTGGGATATAACACAAAAAGAATCCACAGTATAAATATCAAGGGGAAAAATCTCCGAAAAACTCTTCTTGAGATTTTCTCGGAATTTTTAATACCATCCGTCATAGCTGTAGACACAACTCACTTCTTCCTACGTTTCTCACCTTCTATCTTCCGCAAAGTCCTTTCGTCGAGGCCGAAGTGGTGGGCTATTTCATGGCGCACTACTTCCTCTATTGTTGCTTCAACTTCATCGCCAAAGCGGCATTGCGCCTCGATAGGCTTTTGAAAGATAGTTATCTTGTCAGGCAAAACCAATCCATACCCCCGGCCCCGTCTGGTTCGGGGCACACCTTGGTAAAGACCAAGCAACTGAGTAGGATGACTGCGTTTAGCCTGTCTCAATTGTCCGCGTGTCGGCCAATCTTCTACCACAATGTCAACATTTTCCAGTTTGCACTGGAACTCCGGTGGCAAATTATCAATCGCCTTGACTACGAGAGCCTCAAATTTCTCCCTCTCCATATTTACAAATCACCGGTACTACCAGTAACTGCGATATACTCACATTCATTCTAGCATGCAATGCTGCTACCAGATAAGCCAGTAGCGAATAAAGATATCGTTAAACCTAGCTCTTTATATTGGTTGAGCTGGGCATAGCACGCATAATTACACCAGCCAATCCCACTACCAAGGCAAGCGTTCTTGACGAAGGACGAGAATTAGGATAGGCTATTAGCTTAAATCTGAAAAGGGGGGAAATTGAATTGCAGTGCCGCGGCATCAGAGGCGCTATTACGGTGCCAGCAAATAACAAGGAGAGCATTATAGCTGCGACTAAAGAGCTACTGACAGAAATGGTGCGGGTTAACAACATTGAAATTAAGGACATAGCTGCTATCCTTTTCAGCACCACGTCAGACCTGAACGCCGAGTTCCCTGCGGTAGCGACACGAGAGCTAGGATGGCCACAGCACCTGGCTTTGCTTTGCGGACATGAAATGAATGTCCCCAAAGACCTGCCTCGCTGCCTGAGAATTCTGATGCTAGTAAACACCGAAAAGAGACTTGAGGAAATCATACATGTTTACTTAGGAGAGGCCAAGAAGCTAAAAGACAAAACATCGCCGTCCATCGGAGGCAACCCATGATTGTAGTAATGAAACCCGGCTCCAGCCAAGGTGAAATCAGCGGGGTTACGAAAAGAATTGAAGCCGCAGGCTTAAAGGCACACGTCTCAGAGGGCGTTGAACATACCGTTATCGGCGTGCTGGGGAAAGTTTTCCCTGAACTTCGCGATAGCTTGGAATTGCTTCCTGGCGTAGAACAGGTCATCCTCGTGAGCAAACCCTACAAACTTGCCAGCCGCGAGTTCCACCCCAAAGACACCATAGTAAAAATAAATAGCGTGGCTATCGGTGGCAATGAAATAGTCGTCATAGCTGGCCCCTGCGCCATAGAGAGCGAAGAACAACTCCTGGCTACCGCCCAAGCAGTCAAAGCCGCTGGCGCCACGGTGCTGCGCGGTGGCGCCTTCAAACCACGCACTTCGCCTTACGACTTTCGAGGGCTAGGAGCAACCGGTTTGAAAATACTGGCAGCGGTAGGAAAGGAAACCCGGATGCCGGTGATTACCGAGGTCATGGCGCCCCACGATGTTGATTTGGTAGCTAGGTATGTTGATATACTCCAGATTGGAGCAAGAAACATGCAGAACTTTATTTTGCTCGACGAGGTGGGGAAAATAAAGAAGCCAGTGTTGCTGAAACGTGGTTTATCATCTACCATTCAAGAATGGCTATTGGCTGCCGAGTATATTCTGAATCAAGGAAACGAGAATGTCATCCTTTGCGAACGGGGTATCAGAACCTTCGAAAGCCACACCCGTAATACCATGGACATCAGTTCCATACCTATCATCGAAAAGGTCAGCCATTTGCCCATTATCGCTGACCCCAGCCATGCCACAGGTAGATGGTATCTGGTGCCTCCTATGGCATTAGCAGCAATAGCTGCCGGGGCAGACGGACTTCTCATAGAAGTCCATCCCAACCCCGAATCAGCACTCGCCGACGGTCCTCAATCACTCAACTTCGATGGCTTCCACCTCCTAATGTCTCAATTATTGCCCATAGCCCGAGCTAGGAACAGAAAGCTAGCTACTGCAAGCGCAAAGACCAAACCCTGAAAACATGGAAATTCTGCAAGAACTAGCCAATATAACTCCCCAAGGGGAAACGCTCCTTACCATAGGCGTGTTTGATGGTGTTCATGCCGGGCATCGTTACCTGCTGGAAAAATTACAGCAGCGAGCAGCCGAGAAAAACTTGCTCAGCGGAGTAGTTACCTTCAACCCTCATCCTCAGTCAGTATTACATCCTCATGACCAGCTCCCCTGGCTCAGCGATGTGGAGGATAGAATCAAAACCATCAAAGAGCTGGGTATAAACGTAGTCGCAGTGCTGACTTTCACTCCCGAGGTAGCCCGGCTAAGTACAAAGGAATTCATGTCTTTGATTAAGAAGCACCTCAGGATGCGGGGCATCATGGTCGGTCCTGACTTTGCCTTAGGACGAGGCCGGGAGGGCAATATTAACCTGCTTCGCTCCCTGGGACGTGAAATGGGGTTCAGCGTGGAAGTTATTCCCCCTTACACAATCAACGGCGAGGTAGTGAGCAGCACTCTCATCCGCCAAGCCTTAGCTCAGGGCGACATGAGCAAGGTGAAAAGGTTAATGGGGCACTATTTCCACCTGAGGGGCAAAATCATCACTTCCGACAAACGTGGCCGAGCTTTGGGATTTCCTACCGCTAACCTGGACATCCCGATTACATCGGGACAAGCGTTACCAAGCAACGGCATCTATGCTACTATCACTCAAGTAGATGGCAAGCAATTTCCTTCGGCAACCAATATTGGCCTCCGCCCCACCTTCGGGGAGGGGAGAAAATTAGTAGAGACTCATATCTTAAACTATAAAGGCGATTTATATGGCAAAGAGATAAGTGTAGAATTTGTGCAAAAATTAAGGAATGAGCAACGCTTTCCCTCTTCTGAAGAGTTGAAGGCACAAATCGAAAAAGATGTTCGAGAGGCAGAAATAATTCTGGCTAAAGAGCTAAAATGATTGAAGCAAAGTTCAAGTCCCTATTGAAACGAGGAGTAGCTGAAGTTATTACAGAAGCTGAGCTACTGAAGCTGTTGAAATCGGGCAGGATTTTGAACTTGAAGCAAGGCTTCGATCCCAGCGCTCCTGACATCCACTTGGGACATGTGGTGGGGCTGAGGAAGCTGCGTCAATTCCAAGAGCTCGGACATAAAGTTACTCTTATAGTCGGCGACTGGACAGCTCGAATTGGCGACCCCAGCGGGCAGTCAGTTACTCGCCCTATGCTTCCCCCCAGTGAAATAGAGAGAAATGCTCAAACCTACATGGAACAATTCTTCAAGGTGGTGGATAAGGATAAAACAGAGCTAAGATGGCAAAGTGAATGGTTTTCCCAGTTCACTCTGGATGAAGTAATTAAACTCACCAGCAAATTTACCATCGCTCAACTTCTAGCCAGAGAGGATTTTAGCAAGAGGTATAGTTCCGGCAACCCCATATCTCTAACGGAAATGCTCTATCCTTTGCTACAGGGCTACGATTCGGTAGCTATCCGAGCCGATGTTGAGTTCGGTGGCATTGACCAGAAATTCAATTGTCTTGTGGGCAGAGAACTCCAGCAAAGCATAGGACAGCCTCCCCAGCAGGTTTTCCTTGTCCCCCTCCTTGTTGGCACTGACGGCAATCAAAAGATGAGCAAGAGCTTAAAGAACCATATAGGCATCAGTGAGCCTCCTCGAGAGATGTATGGCAAGGTGATGTCCATCCCGGATTTCCTTATCCTAGACTATTTTGAGCTTGTAACCGACGTTCCTGAAGAGGAAATCGCCGAGTTCAAAGAACAACTAAAAACTCACTCAGTTAACCCCATGAGCCTCAAGAAACGCCTAGCTCACGAAATCGTCAGGCAATTCCACAGCCAAGAAGCAGCGGATGAGGCAGAAGAACACTTCGCCAAGGTATTTCAGAAAAGAGAGCTGCCGGAGGAGATACCTGTGTATGAGGAGTCTTTCAAAAAGCTCCAAGGCGTGTCATTGTCTGGCTTGATTTATGCTAGCGGTCTTGCCAGTAGCAAGAGCGAGGCAAAACGCTTAATCGCTGAACAATCTGTTGAAGTTGATACCAAAAAAGTTTCCAAGGATGTCGCATTGCATTACGCAAATGGCACACTCTCTATGAGCATTGATGGGAAAATGGTTCCCATAGATGGCAGCACTATCAAAGTAGGTAAACGCCGCTTTGTTAAAATCGTCAATACTGATAAAAAATAGTCTAATTAGGAGGTAAAAATGCAGCTACGTATTCCAGGACCAACGCCTTGTCCGCCACAAGCTCTTGAGGCCATGGGGCGACAAATGATAAACCATCGGGGAGGAGAATTCAGCAAAATTCTCAATTCAGTAACAGGGAAACTGAAACAGGCGTTTCAGACCAAGGGAGATGTTTTCCTACTTACCAGTTCGGGCACCGGCGGCTTAGAAGCAGCCGTTGTTAACACTCTGTCACCAGGTGACAAAGTTTTATCCCTTTCCAACGGATTTTTCGGTGACCGCTTCGCTGAGATTGCTGAGGAATATGGCGCCCAAGTAATCCGCTTGAACTTTGAATGGGGGAAGCCCGTTGATCCTGGTGCGGTAGAAAAGGCACTTAAGACAGACGGCGGCATTAAAGCGGTGCTGGTAACTCATAATGAAACATCTACCGGGGTGACTAACGATATTAAGGAGATAAGTGCGGCGGTCAAGAAATTTGATAAACTGCTCTTGGTTGACGCTATCTCAAGCTTGGGCTGCATCAATTTACCTACCGACGATTGGCACTGTGACGTAGTTGTTACCGCTTCTCAGAAGGGATGGATGGTGCCTCCCGGGTTAGCTATGGTTAGTGTCAGTGAAAAGGCTTGGCGGGCTCACGCGCAAGCGAAAATGCCACGCTATTATTGGGATTTCACCAAAGCCAAAGATTTTCTCCAGAAAGGGCAAACCCCTTGGACACCAGCCATCTCTGTTTTCTTTGCCCTGGATGTCACTTTGGATTTAATGCTAAACGAAGGATTGAATAATGTGTTCACTAGACATGCTCGGGTAGCCCAAGTGGCTAGAAACGGC
>CAZWDC010000032.1:0-17362 GCA_964633085.1 uncultured Dehalococcoidales bacterium | reverse complement strand
GACATTATCATTGCCTTGGGCGGGGGCATGGTTGGGGATTTAGCGGGTTTTGTGGCGGCCACTTTCCTGCGGGGCATGCCTTGGGTGCAAGTGCCAACCAGTTTGGTAGCTATGGTTGATGCTAGCATCGGGGGCAAGGTCGGGGTTAATCATCCTGAGGGAAAGAACCTTATTGGTGCCTTCTATCAGCCTAACCTGGTTTTGGCTGACCCTCAGGCTCTTAGCACCTTGCCTCAGCGTGAGCTGACCTCAGGCTGGGCTGAAGTTATTAAGCATGGCTTGATTCTAGATAAGGAATTTTTTGAGTTTCTGGAGAACAATGTTAATAAGCTGACAAAACTGGAGCCAGAGCTACTTACCCGAGCTATTGCCCGCAGCGCCACTATCAAGGCTCAGGTCGTCAGCCAGGATGAAAAAGAAAGGGAAGAGAAGCGCACCATTTTAAATTATGGACATACCATCGCTCATGGATTAGAGGTTGCCACACAATATAAGCGATTTCTTCATGGCGAAGCGGTAGCTATTGGCATGATGGGCGCTGCTAAGCTCAGTCAGCGAGTAGGTCTTTTGGTTTCAGCGGCAGTGGAGCGCCAGCAAACGCTGTTACAGAAATTCGGCTTACCCACGGGCTTCTCTGGCTTGGGTTTAACTAAGATAACAAGGTCTATGGAGTTGGATAAGAAGATCAAGGAAAAGGCAATTCGCTGGGTGCTATTACGAGATATCGGCAAAGCAGTAATTCGTAGTGATGTATCTCAGAAAGATGTGTTAGCCGTTCTTCAGGAGTTAGCGGAGCCGTAACCTCTTAGCTCAACGTCTTGATAAATGGCTAAGAATGCAATACAATTTTACCACTTAACACAATAATATAAAATATAGTGTTATGTGTTCAATCTCGAAGCCAGCGTATTATTATGAATAAAGAGGGCTCAATTGCCTAGCATAAACTTCCAGAGAACCTATCTGTTGGGTCATGAATATGAAAGTATCAAGAAACGTGCGATTCAACCACCGGACAAATATCTGAGATATCCAGACCTAATATCGTTCAACGATGTAGACAGAAGTGTCACTTTTTTCACGGAGAGACTGATTCCTACTGCCTCCACAAATAGACCTCGTGTCATGCTTCTGTTCTCAAACCCTCATCCACACTCCGTTCATCAAGGCATGTTCCTTTCGCCGAATACCAAAGGACGTGAGAGCCTTTTCTGGCCTGTAATGGCAGATGCGGGTTGGCTATCTATCGCAGAAGAGAATCGTAATCCAAAGCAACTTGCAGACATTTGTCTCAAAGCAAAATATCGAGGGCCCTTTGAACTGATCTTCTATTGCTATTATGCTTTTCCAACCGATTCCCCAGAAGGTATCAGCATCATATTCGGAAATGAGTATTTCAGCCAGGTCATTGAACCGGAAGCAATTGATGAATTTAGGAAAACAATTCAAGAGACATCTGTAGAGGCAGTCATCACGTTCAATAAGGGGATATTCAATCTTGTGTCAAAAGATCAGATTGAACGTTATGTGGATCAACTCATGGAAGGGGAACTGATTCAGAGCCAGATTGAAGGCATCGATAGATACATTCCCATTTTCTTGACTTACCCAACGGGTTGGCGATATTGCAGGAACTATAGGCAAGTTCGCAAGACCAGCCTTGGTACAATAAAGACAGCCATTTGCAGTGGGTTAAATGTGCCAGAAAGAAATAGCACATAACAAAACACTCCAGCGGACGACTCACAATCGCTGCTGATTTGGAACGTTAAGCAAGATAAAATGATATAATTAAAAGGAAGAATATCAAGAGGAGATTATGGGTACCACAAGATTTATATACTGGCAAGATGATGATATGTGGCTCGGTTATTTGGAAGAATATCCAGATTATATGACGCAAGGGAAGTCATTAGAAGAATTGAAAGAAAACCTCAAAGATATTTATGACGATTTAACCAGTGGTGCTATTCCGTATGTTCGTAAAGTTGCCGAACTGGAAATAGCATGAAAAAGAAAGAACTGGTAAGACAACTGGAAGAGATGGGTTGTATTTTTATCAGACGTGGAAGAAGACACGATTGGTATCAGAATCCAAGAACAAAAATTGCTCAACCTGTTCCGAGATATAACGAAATCAACGACAATCTTGCAAAACATATCATAAAAATGTTGAAACAGGATAGCTGATGGCTACTGCTGATTTCAAGCGGTAAAAC
This sequence comes from uncultured Dehalococcoidales bacterium, assembly GCA_964633085.1. GTDB lineage: Bacteria > Chloroflexota > Dehalococcoidia > GIF9 > AB-539-J10 > RBG-13-51-36. Next base: position 15,143 of record CAZWDC010000032.1, on the reverse strand, counting down.
AAGAATCCACCTAAGGCACACAGATATATGTTTGCTCTCACAAAGGTTCCTTTCGACTCGTTAGCGCCTCACGTGATAGGAATTTAGTGCTATAAGAGGGTGCTGAGGCCTCAATTGAAGGCAAGCCCTTTTATACGCTATAATTGGCAATCCGAAAAAGGAGACTATTCTTGCTCAAAAGCCTTAACTGTGGGGAACTGAGGGAAAAGCATGCCGGCCAGAAGGTAACTTTAGCAGGCTGGGTGCACCGACGCCGTGACCATGGTGGAAAGGTATTCATTGACCTGCGTGACCGAGAAGGCATAGTGCAGGTGGTGTTCAATCCCCAAGTATCGCAAGAGGCATACGAGGTAGCTGGTTCGCTCCGTAGTGAGTATGTAATTCAGGTTACCGGAGAAGTTGCTCCCCGCCCTAAGGGGACAGAGAATCCCAAACTGGCTACCGGAACAGTTGAAGTCATAGCCAAAGAGGCTGTCATCCTTAATCCTTCGAAAACGCCGCCATTTTACATAAGTGAAGACGAGGAGGTCGAAGAATCACTTTGCCTCAAAAACCGCTACCTGTATCTGAGAAGGCCCAGGCTGAAGGACAATCTTCTGTTACGCCACAGGGTGATAAAGTTCATGCGTGATTTCCTGGACGCCAAAGGATTTGTGGAAATTGAAACACCCATTTTGATTAAGAGCACGCCCGAGGGCGCCCGTGACTACCTTGTGCCCAGTCGTATCAATCCTGGCAAATTCTATGCTCTTCCTCAATCTCCACAGCAGCTCAAACAACTCCTTATGGTAGCAGGGTTTGACAAGTACTTTCAGATAGCTCGTTGCTTCAGAGATGAGGATCTCCGGGCAGACCGCCAGCCTGAGTTTACTCAACTTGATCTGGAGATGAGTTTTGTCGAAGCAAAGGACATATTGCAACTTATGGAGGAGCTTTTTACCTCGCTTGTGGAGGCTGTTAAGCCCGATATGCGAGTATTAAAGCCCTTCCCGTATCTTTCCTATAAAGAAGCGATGGAGAAGTACGGCACAGATAAACCGGACATCAGGTTTGGCTTGGAGCTCAAGGATATATCTGACATCGCTGCTAACACCGACTTTCAAGTTTTCCGCTCAACCCTCGACAACAATGGCAAAGTGAAGGGAATATGCGTCCCCGGCTGTGGCCATTATACCCGGCATCAGCTTGATGAACTAATTGATTTGGCGAAGAGTTGTGGTGCTCAGGGTCTGGTGACTATGGCTTTTACGGGAGAGACAATAACTCTGGATGAGGTAAGGTCGGCGGCTGCTAAATATCTAGCTCCTCGCCAATTGGAAGAAATAGCCGATAGATTTGAAGCAAAGCCTGGTGACCTTTTGCTTATCGTGGCTGATAAGCCGAATGTAGTCAACAAAACACTGGATGAGTTGCGCCGCCAGATGGCACAGCGACTTAATCTAGCTGACGCTAACTTACTAGCGTTTGCCTTTGTAGTCGCTTTTCCTTTTTTGGAGTGGAACGAGGCTGAGAATCGTTGGGAACCCATGCATCATCCCTTTACTGCTCCTCGGTGGGAGGATGTGGCGCTTCTTGATACCGAACCAGCCAAGGTCCGTGGTCAACATTATGATGTAGTGTGCAATGGTTGTGAACTTGGCAGCGGCAGTATCAGAATCCACAATCGTCAGTTCCAAGAAAAAATATTTAGCCTCCTTGGTTACAGTAAAGAAGAAACGGAAAGCCGATTTGGAGGTTTCTTAGAGGCACTGGAATATGGAGCACCACCTCACGGCGGTATTGCCATAGGGCTAGACCGCTTGGCGATGCTACTTGCTGGGGAGCGGAGCATCAGGGAGGTTATTGCTTTCCCCAAAAATCAGAATGCCGTTGATTTGATGCTTGATAGCCCTTCTTATGTTGATAAGCGGCAACTTGACGAACTAAACCTTAAACTAAAGCACGAGGTTCTTCACCACAATGATAAGGAATGAGACATGAAAGTAAGCACAGAAAAACTTGAGAATTGCCAGATAGCTCTTAATATCGAGGCTGAAGCTAGTGAGTTAGATAAATCATTGGATGAGGCTTATCGCCACTTGGTTAATGAGGTAGCCATACCCGGTTTCCGCAAGGGAAAAGCACCACGGGCTGTTCTGGTGCAGCACATAGGCAAGAAAACTTTGTTGGATGAGGCATTGGAGCATCTTGTACCACAGCTTTATAAGCAGGCGACCGAGTCTCAGAAACTTGAACCCATCGCTGGACCAGAAATAGAAATTATTCAAACTGAGCCTTTGGTTTTCAAAGCCATAGTGCCTCTCAAGCCTGAAGTTAAGCTTGGCGATTACCATAGCATGAAGCTGGAGCCCGACCCTGTAGTGGAAATTGCTGAGAAAGAAGTTACTGCAGCCATGGAAGAATTCCGGGAAAGACAAGGGGCGTGGGTGCCTGTAGACCGCCCTGTTGAGCTGGGTGACTTAGTTACCATGGACATCCAGGCAGATGTGGATAGGAGGCCCTGGTTGAATCACAAAGGCATATTATATGGGGTAGGTAAGGATTCACGTTCACCTGTTCCTGGATTTGCCTCTCATTTACAGGGCGCTGAAAAAAATAAAGAGATGACTTTTAGTTTGACTATTCCCGATGACTACCCCATTGAAGAAATGCGTGGCAAAGAGAGTACTTTCAAAGTCACTATTATGGAAATAAAGGAGAAGCAGTTGCCAGAGCTTGGTGATAAATTGGCTCAGAGTGCTGGCTATGATAACCTTGAAGATATGAGGAAGAAAGTAACTGCCGATTTAAGAACCCAAGCTGAGGATAAGAATCGATTGGAGTCGAAGCAAAAAGCGCTTGACGCTCTGGTGAAAATCAGCGAGGTAAAGTATCCCCCCATTTTGGAAGAAGAGGAAATTGCTGGGCTTCTGAGAGACGAGGCAAGACGCTGGGGCTTTAGAGAGATAACTGATTACCTGAAGAAAGCTAATAAAACGGAAGAGGAATTTAAGCAAGAACTGCGTCCCATAGCGCAAAAGCGGCTTATTGAGGGCCTTGTCTTGGGGAAATTAGCTGAAGAGGAAAAGATTGAAATTACTTCTTCAGAGGTAGATAATAAAGTAAATGCAATTATCAATAATGCTGAGGATAAGGAAAAAACCAGCCAGTTTTTGGCACTGCCCCAGGTTAGGCAATCAATTGAACAGTCTCTGCGTACTCAGAAGACGCTGGACCGATTATTGGAAATAGCCATCCCGATACATCGGGATGTTGAGAATCAGACAAAGGGGGAATGATGGAAACAGTATCTCAATTAATAATTCCTACGGTGACTGAGACTAGTGCTCGAGGTGAACGTATTTTCGACATATATTCTCTCTTGCTTAGGGAGAGAATCGTTTTTTTGGGCACGCCGATTAACGACCAGGTAGCCAATCTTATTATTGCCCAGCTCCTCTACTTGGAGAGAGAAGACCCCGAAAAGGATATAAACCTTTACATTCATTGCCCTGGTGGCATCATCAGCGCTGGTTTGGCTATTTACGATACCATGCAGATTCTTCGCTGCCCTATATCTACTATTTGTGTTGGTTTGGCGGCTAGCATGGGCACCTTGCTTCTTTGTGCGGGAACTAAGGGCAAAAGATACGCTTTGCCTAATTCAACTATCCATCTGCACCAGGCAGTTGGTGGTGCTCAAGGGCAGGCAGCGGATATCGAAATTGCCGCCAGAGAAATCATGAGGCTCCAGGAAACGATACGTAACATCATAGCCAAGCACACTGGGCAGCCGGTGGAGAAGATTGCCCACGACACCGACAGAGACTTTTATCTTAGCCCTGAACAAGCAGTGGAATACGGCATTATAGACGAAATACTTAGCAAGCCAGCCAAGAAATAGAAATGTAGTTGCCAAATTTATTGGGTGATTGTGCTCCGATTTCATCGGAGTAACCACAAAATCTGGTGATGATAGCAGGAACACCAGGCTGGATAGAGGCAAGTGCTACGGTTTATGCCGCAGGTGAAGCATTTGGTGGGCTGGGTAAAGGGGGGTTGATTACCGTCATCGTCGTTTCCATAATTGTTATTGTCACCCTTGCCTGGATCTTCCGTGAGACCAGAAAGCGCGACTAACTAATCTAAGGCAACCCCAAAAAGTCTTTTCACATCTTTGAGGCCCCAGCTAATATGATTTCAAATTAAAGGATCCCCCCACGAAAATCGCAAGGCTTTCGTGGGTTGTTTATATCAGCCCAGTTTGGCAGCTTCCTCTCTAACCAGGCGGCGAATCCTTTTGTGGATTTCCAATGCAGGTGCTATGTCCTTAGTTCCCTCTAGCCAATGAAAATGTTCTCTATCGCCGCTCCCGCCAGTTCTCTTCCTTTCTCTGACCAGCCTCTCCACAGCTTGGCGTCCGCCTTTCCCCCATGCTTCCAGAACCACCCATAAATCATACAAGCTTACCGATGCTAGGCCTATGGTGGAATAGGGCAGGACGTATTCATTAGCATTGAAAGCAATGGCTAAGCCACCAGCTTTGTTCACGGCTTGAAGCATCTTGAAATCTGTGATGCTGTCTCCTACCGCCGTCCAATAAGAGAGCGGTTTTCCCATCCTGGTGCTAAACCTCTCCAGTGCCTCTACCTTGCGTCTCCCCCCAACCGGTTTCACCTGGCCTATGATTCTTCCCGAACTTGTTTGGGGCAATTTTTGCCAGTAGAAATAGTCTAGATATTCTTTTATTTTGGTATCGTCAGTAGCAGGATTAAGATTCACAATTTCGTTTTCTGCTTGCTCCAGTAAAGCAAATTCATCCTGGCTTAATAATCGTCGAATCTGCCTTAGAGGGAAGGAAGTGCAAGCTACATTCTCAGTGGGTATCCCCAGCCTCTGTGTGACAGGGAAAGCATATTGTTCATAACTAGTACTAATACAAAATACATACCACCCCCTAGATTTAAGTTTGAAGATTAACTCAGTTGCCCCTGGAGTTAGCCTAGCTTTCTGCCCCATAGCAGCGATTTGTTCCTCTTCTATTCCGTGATAAGCAAGGAAAGGAGTGATGAGAGCAAGTGTATCTCCCGGCTCATAATCAGGCCGACCTTCTAAAGTTAGCAAATCATCATAACGGCTAATGACTTCGAAAATCTTGCCGCCACGGGGGAATAGCTTCATTAATTCGTAGGCATTATCTTGGGGAGTTAGGGGGCCTTCAAGGTCAAAGCAAATCAAGTTCATCTCAAACTTTTCTTCACCTCCTCGTTTACCTTACTACTAAGGTTATAACCATTGATTGGTTTTCCTCGGGCGTCAATTACCCTCTTGTCTTTTATATTGACCTCACCCCGGCTCAGAGCTTGTAAAGTCATGATAATAAGAGGGAATTCTCTAGCAAGTTCGTGCTGGCGAATAAGCTGAAACAGCATATCTTTGTCCTCCTCCTGCCAATATTCAGCGAAGGGCTCACCCTTAATGGAGAAGAGACAGTAGCTAACTACCGGACCTCTATCCAATTCAGGGGTTACCACGTGCATCATTGCTCCGGCTGTGTCGGCTTTGTTTTCTATTAATGTCCAGATTACCTCCTGCCAGCTACCTGTAGGTCCACCGGGAGGTGCGGGATGAAGATTAATCATATCGTATTTCTGACATAGTTCTTCACTCACGATGAGCATATAGCCAGCAAGAGCACAAAGGTCGGGGGCAAATGGCTCAATCCTCTTGTCTACCTCCCTATCATATTTGATGCGCCAATCTTTTTCCCCTCTTGCAGTCTCGAACTTTTTGTGAGATAGACAGACAAGAGGAATGTTGTAGCTCCGAACAAGCTCAAAGAACAGGTCGCTTTCCTTAGCCTCGCCAGGTTCTCGATTGCTAAAAACGAAACTGATTTTGCCATTAATATCGCCGCTGTGGCACTTATCCTGCGCAGCTTGTAAAAGCTGTCGAGCAGCCTCGTCTCTCCCCGTGGAAAACCAACCAATATTCAGCAAGAGCTCGATTTACCTCTCTTACCCTTCGTCATTCTGAGCCCTTCGCTTTTCGTCCTTGCGAGTCCTGATTCATCAGTACGGAGCAATCTACTATCACTCAGGGTAAACTCCGCGAAGGATTTCCAAGTATACGTTTTCTTATCCTGGCCCATGTGCTAGCAAAATGAGCTAAATAGCTAGATTTTTGCCCGAATATTTTGCCCTGAGCTAAAGAATTTAGGAAATCGCTAGGTCCCTCGAAGTTGGGCATTTCCACATATGCTCGACCAATTTCGCTTAAAGTATGGGCATCGCTGCCAGCGCTGGCAGCCTTTCCCCGCTCTTGAGCTAGTTTCCTTGCTCTGGCGTTGCTATTAGAGAATGGCGTCCGAGAATTAAAAGTTTCAATAATATCGATTTGGGATAAAACTTCCGTCGAAGTTAGCGTATTAGCATTCCAGGGCAGCGACCTGCCAAACGGGTGGGGGATGGCCGCCAGACCGCCTTGGCTTCGGATTCGAGATATTGTTTCCTGCGGAGATAATCCTTGGGGGACTTCTTCACTAAGAAACAGCCCCATTATTTCACCCACAGGTGTTAAGATCTCCTCAGCAACGATTACCTTAAACGGGGCAATCTCCCTTAACTTTAAGGCGCCAGCAATGGTGTTGTGGTCAGCTACGGCAATACAATTTATGCCTAGTTCGAGGCAACGCTCGACTATCTGCTCCAAAGATGTGAGACAATCTCTAGAATAGCAGGTATGGATATGTAAATCAGCTTTTATCAATCAACTTACCTTCTCCAGATATTGTCCACTACGTGTATCAACTCTGACGACGTCGCCCACATTAATAAAAAGAGGGACCTGGACGGTGACCCCGGTTTCTAGCTTAGCCGGTTTGGTGCCTGCGGTAGCTCTGTCCCCTTTGAAGCCTGGCTCCGTCTCTGTAACCTGAAGCTCTACCGAATTAGGTAGCTCTATGGTGACTGTATTCCCCTTGCAGGTCAAAATCTCTAGCATCAGCCCCTCTTTTAGATATTTTATGCCCTCTCCTATTTGAGCTGAGGTTAACATGATCTGCTCATAATTTTCATTATCCATGAAATAATAGAGGTCGCCATCGCTATAAAGGTACTGGACTGGGCGATGCTCCAGAAACACTGTTGTAACTTTATCCCCGGATTGGAAATTCCGCTCAGTGAAATTCCCACTACGAACATCACGAAGTTTCAACTTGACCACAGGCTGCCTTTGCTGCATCTTAACGTGCTGGTATTCCAAAATTTGGTATATTACGCCGTCTAGCTCTATGGCGACTCCCTTCCTCAATTCTCCAGCATCAATCATTTAGTATCCTCCTGGTTTATTGATAGAGAGTTGTCACCCCGAGCGAAGCGAAGAGTCTATAGGAGATTCTTCGCCCACGGAGCTCAGAATGACAAGTCTTTCCTTGCCTTGGTAAGCACTTTGGCCTTGCCCTTTTCTAAAACCACCATATCTTCAATCCTAACACCGCCCTGCCCCGCAAGGTAAATTCCCGGCTCTATGGTAAAAACCATGCCATCGGCCAGTGAATCAGAGGAGCTAGGATTAAGCGTAGGGGATTCGTGCGTTGCCAGACCAACACCATGCCCTAGACCGTGTCCAAAGGCTTCTCCATAGCCAGTTTGTTCAATAACGCTTCGAGCTAAGTAATCTGCCTGCGAGGCATCCATACTCGATTTAATTCCCTCTATGACTGCGGTCTGTGCTTTAGAAACTATATTATAAATTTCCCGGAAGGTTTTGTCTGCTTTGCCCCAAAATAAGGTGCGACTAAAGTCGCTGCAATAGCCGTTGATTCTAGCTCCCATATCAATCAACACTGGTTCACCAGAGCAAATTATTTTTTCTGTCGGTTGAGCATGAGGCAAAGCTGAATTTGGGCCTGAAGCCACAATGATTTCAAAAGGCATTCCTTCACTGCCTTCTTGGCGAAGGAATTTTTCTATATTCCAGGCTGCCTCCTTTTCCGTTGTGCCCGGACGAATTATCTCTTTCACCTGTTCAAAGGCAGCAACGGTTATCTCCGCCGCCCTTAGGATAAACTCTAATTCTTCGGGCTCTTTTATTGAACGGAGCTGCTCTACTATGCCAGTGGTGGGAACAAACTCAAGCTTCACTTGCTTGGCCTTCATTGCCTCGCTGAGTTTGTGATAACCATCATAAGACATAGAATTTGCCTCGAAGCCTAATTTGTGCCACCCCAAATCACAGACCAAACTAGGAAGCCAGTTATATGGCTCTTGCTTGGTCTGGATGATTTCAAAATCTGGCGACTCTCCTTTGGCTTGCTCCACATAGCGAAAGTCAGTAGCTAAAATAGCATTCTGTTCTGAAATAAGTAGCCATCCTGAGGAGCCGGTAAATCCCGAGAGATAACGGAGGTTTTCCGGCTGGGAGATCAGGAGAGCGTCTAATCCCTTTTCAGCGATCGCCGTTCGCAGCTTACGCAATCGCTTTATTCCCGACTTTCTCTTCACGCCTTCAACATTTCTATTCGTCATTTCGAGTTTCTCTTTGCTCATAGGCTTCTCCATCTTGCCTCGGTAGGCTGATTACAATGCACCCAATGGCAGCCTCCTAGGAAAATCTTTGGCCGCATTCCAGATAAACAAAAACCCCACGTCCGCTGGGACGTGAGGACATGCCTCAAGCACAAACCAACACTAAAAGAAGCACCGCCACCATCGAATGGAAATGGCAACCTGTCGTCTTTTGTGGTTGAGATCTGGGGATGATTTCCTTTCCATGCCTTATATCTCGTTCCAAAAGGGATTATAGCCTGCGCATACAATCATGTCAATTTAAAAACGCTGGGATGGCAACGAGAGATGGTTTATTGTCCAACGAGAATCGTACCAACTCGTCCAAGCTATATTTTGTACAATTTGTTAAGAAAAATTTTTGTGAAAGAAGCTCCTCATATTAATTTCTTAACATTTCTGGTATAACATTTAGGGAGGCGTGGAGAATCACCACGAGACTGGGAATGGAAGGCAAGAAGATTCTGGTGGTTGATGATGACGTAAAGACTGTGGAGTTGGTCAAGCTCTACTTGGAACGGGACGATTATCAGGTTCTAGCTGCGTATGATGGTATTGAGGCTCTGCGCCTGGCTCGAGAAGGCTACCCGGACCTCATTGTTCTTGACCTTATGCTGCCAGACATCGATGGACTCGAGGTCTGTCGTACACTGCGACGCGAATCCGATGTACCAATCATTATGCTCACTGCCAAGACCACTGACCAAGACAAGCTAACGGGATTGGACCTAGGGGCCGATGACTATGTGACCAAGCCTTTCAGCCCTAAGGAACTAGTGGCTCGAATACGAGCAGTACTGAGACGTCTTCCTGGAGAGCGTGGCCCTGTGGAGATTAGGGTTGGTGAACTTAGTATGGATTTTACGAAGCATGAAGCGTGGTTTGCTAGCAGACCATTGAATTTGACCAGTGTTGAATTTAAGATACTGTGGACTCTCGCCAGGGAGCCTGGCAGAGTCTTCACCCGAGCAAGCCTTATTGAAGAGGCTTTGGGCTACGACTTTGAGGGTTTTGACCGTACCATTGATGTTCACATTCTCAACTTACGCCGAAAGCTGGAGCCAGACCCCGGCCAACCTAGGTATATAAAGACAGTATATGGAGTCGGCTATAAATTTGTCGAAGGTGAACAGTGATGCAAAGGTTGTGGTTTCGTCTCTTGATAGCTTTCGTAGTGGTAATAGCGGCAACTGTTGGCACCATATATTTCTATGTTAGCGAGCGTATTGCTGTCGAAATGGAACGCCAGGAGCAAATAAGTGTGCAATATCGTACTGAGCAAATACTATCTATGCTATATTACCATTATTGGAGACAACCACGAGGCTGGGAGGGCGTCCAGCCTGTGGTTGAAGGTGCAGCGCTTGTCTCCGGGACACACATTATATTGGTCGCTGTCAACGGGACGGTCATAGCCGATTCGCAGAAAGAATTTGTCGGGCTGAACTACACTGGCTCACTAGACAATCCTATTGAGCTGTCCTGGAGCTACTGGGGCTCACCTGTGACCATAGGAACAGTATATATCACTCCTGACCCGACGGCAGAAGTATATATTGCTCCGTTCCAAAGGCTGTCGGCATCGGTGAGACGTTCGCTTATTCTGGGAAGCGTGCTGGCGGTCGCACTTGCTTTTCTATTGACTATCGTCTTATCGCGAAGGATATCGTCGCCCATCGGTGCGCTCGCGGAGGCTGCCAAGCGATTGGGACAGGGAGACTTGTCCCGAAGAGTTCAAATTCGGGGCAAAGGCGAAGTTGGAATGCTGGCTCAAGCTTTTAACTCTATGGCCGCCGACTTGGAGCACGCCGAGCAATTACGACGGAATCTGGTTGCCGATGTCGCTCACGAACTGAGAACCCCTCTTTCCAATATTAAAGGCTATCTGGAGGCAATTCGTGATCGGGTAATTAAGCCCAATGCTGCCACTATCCGCTCCCTCAATGAAGAGGTGGCTCTGCTGTCACGACTGGTTGATGAACTCCAGGAGCTAAGTCTCGCAGAAGCTGGCGAACTGAAGCTGGTTTGCCAGGCCGAAGATATCGCCAAGTTACTTAAACAGACAGTGACTTTCTGGCAGCCCAAGACGGCAGCAAAAGAGATATCACTGTCCCTTGACCTGCCTGATAATCTGCCACTGGTTAATGTTGACCGGCACCGGGTCAATGAAGTGCTGCATAACCTTTTGGAGAATGCAGTCACTCACACTCCCAAGGGAGGCAGTATCACCGTGGCTGCTGTGACACAAGGCAACTGGGTAGAGGTTTCCGTAGCAGATACTGGCGAAGGCATTCCTGCTAAGGATTTACCTCACATTTTCGAGCGCTTCTATAGGGTGGATAGATCTCGTGCTAGAGCCACTGGAGGCAGTGGCCTTGGTCTTACTATTGCCAAGCGCCTGGCAGAAGCCCATGGCGGAAAAATCACAGTCCAGAGCAAGTTGGGAAAGGGAAGCCGTTTTTCATTCACTCTCCCTGTCGTGGAATAGCACTCACCATGTTGCATGCGTGATACTTGGTTATTGAGTGTAACGCCAATCCTTTCTTTTTGTTTGGCGTTCCAGTATTATACAAGCAATCTACTTGAAAAGGATTCTATATTTGAATAAGAAGTTATTGATTGGTTTATTGGCTTTGGGTGTAGCAATGATAGTCGCAGGCTTAGTGATAGTGTTTGCGGGCTTGCCTTAGCTTAATCGCTTCTGTAACTTAGGTTCTCGGTCGAACACCAAACAAATTACCACTGCACGAACATGGGCATCAGTGTATTTGTGTCAGTATAGCTACACCGAGGACAAGGGATACACGCTATCATTGGCAAGCGCCTAGTATCAAAATAGCATCAACTCTCCAGATATAGCCTGAAGTCGGCGGGGCAACAATATGCATTTAGACGTGATATGGGAAACTACTTAGTTTAGTGTTCTCAGTGATAAGCTTCATACAATCGGTTGCAAGCCTTGTCCATCTCTTGGCGAAGCTTATCGAGGTTGTGTTCGGCTCTCATAATTTCCTCAATAGCAGCATTGTCCAATACGCGTTTTGGCGATTCAATCGGCTTGCCGGATGCGATCGAGCCGACCGATACAAACTGGCTAAGCAATTCCTCGAACTTTCTCAGTTCTCCATAGTATCTTGTGATTTGCTGTCTGGCTTCCCGTTCTATCTCTTCATTATTGGTCATCATGCTATCTCCTCTATCATTTTCTCAAAAGCCGCTCGCTGGGCTACCCATCTTTCTTGATTGAATTATACCACCAGCCAATCTTAGATTCCCGACCAGAATTCAAACTGGTGATTTTAGCTTTGAATGGCTGAAAACTGGTTTCCCCAAAAAAACCCTGTTTTGTTCGTGAGGTTTTGACAACTGAAAACAGGTGCTAAATAATTTAACACCATTTTAACACCGCATTTTGGTCTTTGGGCTGAACGTGAGGCCGTTAAAGGACATGAAACTGCCTCGGTTTAGGGCAGGGAAGCTACTAATCGGCCTTATCAGAGCCGCCGCGCTAGTGTTATCGTCTGCTTCCTGCCGATCGTCCAGATTGCCCACACTACCGAGCATCGCTACACAGAGACCTTTTATGAGGATGCCGAGCTCAAGGAAAGGCTTGTGATAGACTTCGACACTGAATACGAATACATCACCATACTCGAATATCTGAAATCACGATAAGCCCGCTCGTCTCGTAGCTGACATTGCGACGCCCTCGATGTAATCTCCTATGCCAGCTTGGTTGTCAAATTTGAGCCTTAAACCAAACAGAAAATCACGGGAGATTCCTTCTTCCGAACTGAGCCAAGGTTGTCTCAGATTCAAACAATTAATTATGCCCCAAAACCCCTGCAAGGCCATGTCGTGAGCCTCTAAGTGGCATTACATAGACACTAGATGATAGCAAAGGTAAAAAGGACACGCTGTCTATTCATCCAGGCCGCGTGAGGATGTGAGTGAAAAGCGGTGCTAAACAGTTCAACACCGATAAGGGCTCTTGGCTGAATCCTTCTCTATTTAGGAGCCATTCAGCGTTGCTTTGACCAATGACGTGAATAGACTAAATGCGGCTAATGATTCGTCTTGGTGTGCTTTGGCTTCGGCAAACTTGGCGGAGGCCCTAGTAAATTGGAGATCGTCAAGGGCAGAAAAGCCATCCAAATAGGCGTTAGTCGCATATAACAGGTGGCCTACGTAATCCCTCGCCGCCTCATGGGCTTCTTTTAGACTCGCCGGATACTGAGTCGCACTCAGGCTTGTCTTAATTCGTTCTAATCTATCCTTGCACTCCGTGGCTTTGTTGACCTTTGCCGAGATACCTAGTGTCGAATTGGCTGCCACCTCTGCGAAATCATTGTAGGCAGTTCCCGCTGCCAGAACATAAACATATGCAGATGCAACGTATTTCCTTTCGTCCTCCGTCGGCCCTGTAGTGCCAGGACTCATGTTGTTTACGGCGACAACGGCTAGAACACCAACCACCACGCAGGCCGCAAAAATTGCTATGACGTTCCTTTTATTCATTTCGTCCGCATCAGCATCATTCTAATCAGTTCCTTAAATATGTCAACATTCTTCGACTTCGAATGGCGCGGTTTATCGTAAAATAGGATCAGCCTAGATACAAGCTCTAGCCGAGCTCGGCAGGATGCTGAGGGAAACACGGAGAAATCCCGGCAATCTGTCTCGTGGTGCCGAAATGGAACCACGGGAGGATCAGCCACCAACTCTAGGTGAAGTTGGCTTGGACAAGAAGACAAGCAAACTGGCCAAGTATATTGCCAGGCTGCCGGCACAACTCAATAAGTCGGCACGAAAGAGAGAGCCCCGGAGTTACCGGGGCCCTCTCTCCATAAAAGGAGGCCGGGGGATGAACAACCCCGCCGCATAAACGCCTTGCGGCGCCTATACGCATTTATGAGCCTTCCGGCGCACCCAAAGCCACGCACCAGCTCAAGGTGTCCGTGCCGTCAACGGGCGTTATCGGCCCGGCCCAGGTGTCGCGGCCATCTGTCCTGAGTAAAATTCGATAAGAGGACAAGTCACGTTCCCAACCGGGAGCATTACTCTTCTCGACGGACATTTCCCGTCTGACCCCGATTGCGTAATGGCTGAAATCAGCCAGCAGCAAATCACCAGTTTGACCCAGGCCTGGAGTTTTCTCCGTCTTAATGAGAGGCAACCCCATGAAATCATTGGTATTTCCCCGCCAGACAAGATTGACTCCGCCAGTGTCCGTCATGGTCAAGAGTTGAGGTATAACCTCGTAATTGGCAACCCATACCGCTTTAGTTGCTGCTACCGGATGAAGCCTGGCATACATATTGGTCACATCAGTATAAGTGATTACGCCGGCCGTTTCCCTGGGGACTTCTATCAGAGATGGACAATTCAAGACGCCCAAAGGTTTGTTCACCCCATCCCCGCGAAGGTAGTAGTAATCCAAGGTGAACGACACGGCTTTGACCAAGATTTGCTCAAGCTGAGTTCCGAAGTCCAGGCCATCAACTGCCAGCTCGTTTGAAACTGACGTATAAAGCCCAAGCTTGTAAGCTGTCAGGGCTATCTGTCTAAGCGTGGCGACCTGGTCAGTTGCCTCTTCCGCTTCTTCTAGCCAGACCGGAGTAAACCCCCCAAACAGCGAAAGTGGCCGCTCATATTCTCCACTATGAGTTTCACCAGCCCAAGCCGGTATTCTCCTGGTTCGGGCAGCCATAGGATAGACAGTCGCACGTGGCCTGACAATCTCGGCTTCCAGGCTGCGGTCCATAAGCCACGATGTCAATTCTTCGGGCACAGCATAACCACCGAGTCCGGGGTCAGAACCGACGAATTGGCGTTTTTCCGTGCCTATGACGGCCACACCTGCCTCGTGCCCTAGTCGCTTCAAGCGGGGGTCATATCGCTGCGATTGCACAACCTCGATAAACTCCTGCCAACTTTGAAAGCCACCATTGTCCAGCGGAGCGTATTCATTGCCGTAGAATAGGCTGCGATATGTTTTACCGCCGGGCTTGCCTTGAGCAACGGATATAACCCTACTATTCCTTGACATGCGGAAGGAATCACCTTTTACCACTTGCACCTCGGCAAGCTCCCTTGCCTGCGCTTCTTCCTCGCTAGCAATTTGTTCATTCAGCACTTTGACTCTAGCCATAAGTGAATCAAAAGCACTTTTTTCAGCGACGCTGAGCTCGCGGCTCTCCTTTTCCGCTTTGCTTAAAATGGCATCCGCTTCATTCACGAGCTTAGTCTTTTCACGCCACATTTCGATTACATTCTTCAATTTTGACCTCCATATTCTGTTAAGGTGCTTGCCCTGGGCAACAAAAAAGCCCAGAACATAGTCACTCTTGCCTATGCCCTGGACTCCGACGTCTCAGGTTAGTGCCTCTAGCTCACTCCAACGCCGCTAGATATTCAATTGTTCTCTTGTAGCCTCCACCGGCTACATCTCGAGTTTAGCACAAAGCTATCTCGAAGTCAAACCCACTGTTTGCCGGCAGCGAGCCGCTTGGCTTTTCTCTTTTCCACCTTTGCCTCTCTGATCCTTCGCTCCGCGCACGCGTTTGCGTAATACTCGTAGAGCGCATCATCGTCTGC
>CAZWDC010000031.1:0-11145 GCA_964633085.1 uncultured Dehalococcoidales bacterium | reverse complement strand
TTATGGAGAACATTGACCCCATGGGCGTGCATACTGGAGATAGCATCGTGGTAGCTCCCAGTCAGACTCTCACCGACAAAGAATACCAGATGCTCAGGTCAGCCAGCCTGAGAATCATAAGAGCACTTAAAATCGAGGGTGGCTGCAATATACAGTTTGCTCTTACACCACACCCCATCGTAGCCGAAAAGTGGGCTCCCGACCAATTAGGAGTTAAGGAAAGCCAGTATTATGTAATTGAAGTCAACCCGCGTGTCAGCCGCAGCTCAGCTTTAGCCAGCAAAGCCACCGGCTATCCCATTGCCCGGGTGGCTGCCAAAATAGCCATAGGTAAGAGGCTCGATGAGATACCCAATAGGGTCACGGGCAAAACCTTGGCGTCTTTCGAGCCAGCCGTGGATTACTGCGTAGTCAAGATTCCCAGATGGCCCTTTGATAAATTTGCTTTGGGCGACCGCAAAGTTGGCAGCCAGATGAAAGCCACCGGTGAGGTAATGGCCATTGACAGATGTTTTGAGGCTGCTCTACAAAAGGCAGTGCGCTCCCTAGAATTCGGCAAACGCACCTTGCTCTGGGAGGACCCCAACTGGAGTAAGGGGGAGGGGCTTAATTCTTATCCGCTCCATCCGAATGACTTAAGGCTATGGGCGATTATGGCGGCGTTGCGCAGAGAAGCCACGCCCGAAGAGCTTTGCCAACTCACTGGCGTAGACCCCTGGTTTATGTATAAGTTTAAGAATATTGTGGATATGGAGAGGAGGCTCCTTTCCGAACCGCTAACACCTGAGCTCTTGTGGGAGGCGAAAAGGCTGGGCTTTTCCGATGAGCAAGTGAGCACTTTAGCCGATAGACTGCCGGAGCAGGTAAGACAGGCTCGCCACCAATGGCAAATCCGTCCGGTATACAAGATGGTGGATACCTGCGCCGCTGAATTTGACGCTGAGACCCCTTATTTCTACAGCACTTATGAGAAGGAAAATGAAGCTGAGCCTCTCGCAGAAAAGAAAGCTGTGGTCATCGGCAGCGGCCCTATACGCATCGGACAGGGAATCGAGTTTGACTATTGCTGCGTCCATGCCGCTTGGGCACTTCAGGAAATAGGAATGAAGAGCATCCTGGTCAATTCTAATCCGGAGACGGTTTCCACTGATTTTGACACCAGTAATCGCCTCTACTTTGAAGCTTTAGATGAGGAAAGCATCCGAGATATACTCGAGAATGAGAGAAACAACGGCTCTACTCCCGCATCTATCGTCCAGCTTGGCGGACAAACACCCATTAATTTGGTGGAATCTCTAGCCCGCAACAACTTGCCGATACTGGGCTCAGGCGCCGAAGCCATAGATATTGCTGAAGACCGTCACCGCTTTGAAGATTTTCTGGCTAGATTGGGCATTCCCCAGCCGCCCGGGGCTGGCGTGAGGTCTTTGGAGGAAGCCCTAAGTGTGGCTAAGACGCTGGGCTATCCGGTGTTAGTGCGCCCCAGCTATGTCCTGGGAGGGCGGGCCATGGAAATTGTCTACAACGAACCTGAGTTAATTCGCTACCTGACACTAGCTCTGGAGATGGATAGCCAGCATCCTGTGCTTATTGATAAATACTTCCAGGGTAAAGAAGTCGAAGTAGATGCCATTTGCGACGGGGAAAGAATTCTTATCCCGGGCGTGATGGAGCACATTGAAAGAGCTGGCGTACATAGCGGTGACGCCCTGGCTGTCTACCCGGGAATCAGTCTCACGCAAGACGAAGTAAACGCCATGGTGGAACACACCACCAGAATTGGGCTGGCTCTTGGGATCAAGGGGTTGATGAATGTCCAGATGGTAATCATGAGGGAAAATGGTCGCTCGACGGTATATGTTTTTGAGGTGAATCCTCGCGCCAGCCGAACCGTGCCTTTTATCTCCAAGGTAACTGGCGTGCCCATGGTAAGAATTGCCACTAAGGTCATGGCTGGGATTAGCCTCAAAGAGCAAGGCTATGAAGGAGGGTTATGGAGGAGACAGAAACTAGTAAGTATAAAGGCTCCCGTTTTCTCCATGTCCAAATTGACGGGAGTAGATAGCTACCTTGGTCCTGAAATGAAATCCACAGGCGAGGTTATGGGAGTGGACTACAGCTTTGAGGCTGCTTTGGTTAAAGCACTTTTAGCTGCTGGATTGATGCTGCCTCAAAGAGGTAGCCTGCTACTCAGCATCGCCGACAAGGATAAAGCTGAGTCTGAGCCTCTAATCAAGAAACTGCATTGTCTTCAGTATGGGCTCTATGCCACGGAAGGCACCGCCGCCATGATTGAATCTCTGGGGCTTCCCGTCAAAATGGTGACTAAAAAGCTGAGCGAGGGACACCCTAACGTTATTGATGTCATTCAAGATAATTCCGTGAGTGCAGTGATTAATACCATCACAGGTGGGCGCATTCCGCTAAAGGACGGATTAGCCATCAGGCGTGCTGCCGCAGAAAAAAGGATACCCTGCTTCACCTCATTGGATACTGCTCGGGTAGCAATAGAGGCATTAGCAGGCAACAGCCAAAGCTTCAGCGTTCAACCGCTCCGGGAGTACTTAAAGAGTAAAAAATAAAAATGCAAAGATACAAAGCACAAATCAAAATAGGCAGTAAGCAAACCTCAAATTTTTACATTTTAGTTTGTCAGTTTGACTTTTGATATTTGAACTTTGATATTGTTCGGGTTTTAGCATGAAACAAGTCTTGGGCACCGTAGCTTCTAATATGGAGGTCATGCCTGGTGTTTACGTCATATGGATTGAATCGCCAGATATAGCAGTGGCAGCTCAGCCGGGACAATTCATCACAGCGCGGTGTGGAGACTTTACGCTACGTCGGCCCCTCAGCATTCACCAAGTTTCATCCCAAGAGATTGCCCTGCTGTTTAAGGTGACAGGCAAAGGTACCCTATGGCTTTCCCAAACAAAGAAAGGCGACAGACTAGACATTCTGGGGCCGTTAGGCAAAGGATTTACTATCGAACCGAAAGCAAGAAACCTGCTACTAGTAGCTGGAGGAATTGGCATTGCCCCAATCGCCTTTTTAATGCAGCGTGCTTCGCCTCAGCACCAGATAACTTTAATCCACGGGGCAAGCACGGCGGCTCAGCTCTATACTGAGCGCTGCCAGCTGACCGCTATCAGCCATCAGAGAGTTAAATATGTTCCCATCACCGAGGATGGCAGTCTGGGACGGAAAGGCAAAGCTACAGATATCCTGCCTGACTTCTTAGACTGGGCTGACCAAGTGTATGCCTGTGGTCCAGCAGATATGTATAAAGCGATGGCCCTCACCCTTAGTGCCTCTCCCTTGAAGGGAGAGGAAAAAACCATCGTAGGGGAGGGCCTTGTACCCTCCCACAATCTCAAACTAAAAAAGTGTCAGGTCTCCCTGGAGGTGAGGATGGGATGTGGATTTGGAGCTTGTTATAGCTGCACTATAAATACTAAGAAAGGCTTGAAACGGGTATGCCGTGACGGACCGGTATTTGAGTTGGACGATATTATATGGTAGGAGGTAAAAATATGACCCGCGCTTCGTCATTGCGAGTCCCGATGTAATCGGGACGAAGCAATCTTTCTGGAAGGAGGAGGGAGTATGACTGTATTCACTAAAGATATCACCCTTAAATCACAAGGTAATTGCGATATTATCGATATAACCCCTCAAGTGGGAAAGGCTGTCGAGGAATCTGGAGTTAATAGTGGAATAGCTACCTTGTTTATCGTCGGTTCAACAGCCGGCATAACCACCATAGAGTACGAGCCAAATCTACTTTCCGATTTTAAGAATATGTGGGATAGGGTGATACCTCAGAATATTCCTTATGAACACAATAGAACCTGGGGGGAGGGGAATGGCCATTCTCACGTGCGCGCTTCTGTGTTGGGAGCTTCACTAGTGATACCCTTTGTGAACAAGAAGTTAACTCTGGGTACTTGGCAGCAAATAGTTGTCGCGGATTTTGACAATCGTCCCAGATCCAGAAAGATTACTATCCAGATACTAGGCGAATAAGCATATACTGTGTGCTCATATAAGCATGTTTGACATCTCTTGACCGAAGTTCACGCCTTTCCGAATATACTTTACTTTCTCCAAGAAGCAGGAACAAGCCCTAAAATGCCGATTAAGTTATGTCTCCTAATTTCCGATTCCCCTTCAAGCTCAACGGTTACTTTGGCAGGTAAATACCTTGCAAAGTCTCATTTTGCTTTGGCGAAAACCTTCAAATCATAAATGAGGTATTTATACCTAATGTCATGCCACTCTTTACATCGAGAATTGTGTACCAACCTGCAAAGTCGTCTCAACATCAAGTAACATACTTCCATGGCAAGCCTGGTCCGAATGTTAATTTGATGTGATGTGACAAGAATACCGTTATTCTTCAAAATTTTGGTTACAGATTTTAGATAACGTATCAAGTTCAGGTGAACGAACAATTCAGGGAACAGGTAGTAGAATAATTCACTCTGGATAATGACATCAAATGTATTTTCTGAGAAATAAGCTTGCTTGCACAGTTCTATTACGTCGGCTCCAATAATATTTACATTCTGACAGTATTCGCAATTTCGCTTTGCCCTCTCCACGGCAGGTTTTGATATATCTATACCCAATATACTGGCCTCTGGAAATGCTCTTGCCAGCATCAGCGTATGAGCTCCCTCGGCACAGCCTACTTCAAGAATATTCTGTGGGTGAGGAAGGTATTGTTTGATAGCCTCTATCTGCCTAATATATTTCTTATTCTCATATTCACAGACAAAGTATCTCCAGGGGTCTTCCTCCTTAAAGATTTCTTCAAAATACCTCTTGCCGAATATCATCTTGTTATTTCTTGGCAATTTGAGGCCTTTTTTGTAGCACGTCTTCGTAAACTCGCACTATTTGCCTGGCTGTCACTTCCCAGGCAAATCTGCTAGCGGTTTCCGTGGCGTTGGCACCAATGGTTTTGGCCAGTTTCTTATTCCGTAGCAGACGAATTATTGCCTGTGCCATAGCCTCGTCATCTCCCGGGGGATACAAGAGCGCATTGAAACCATCCTGGAAAACTTCGGGAACCCCACCTGAGTTTGAGCATACCACTGACACACCAGCAGCTGAAGCTTCCACTAATGCCAACCCAAAGGACTCCATCTTAGAGGGCAAAGCAAAAACATCAGCCGCTGCCATGAGTTGAGCGACTTTTTCTTTGGGCAGTTCTCCCACCATGAATACGGAATCTGTAATGTTCAAGCCTTTGATCTGGCGAGACAAATTATCCTCTTCCCGACCAGAGCCAGCGATAACCAGTTTGGCATCAGGAATGACTTTTAAGACCTTGGCAAAGGCTGATATGAGTAGGCCCGGGCTTTTCCTCTTGATTAGACGCGATGCTGTCACTACCAGAGGTGCGTCACCAATGCCCAATTGACTTCGCATCATAGAAGCGTCCACTCTCCCATTGAAGCACGATAAATCGACACCATTGTAGACAACAGTTATTCTGTCTTGGGGAAAGCCTAACGAATGGGCGAAACGCGCCGCTGCTTGACTTACAGCTATTACGCGATCAGCCTTGCTGAGTGTCAAGCCTATGAAGCGTTGCAGGAATGTCAAAAAGGGCGAGTCCATGACCGTGTGGCAGGTTATGACACAAGGAATTCGGTGTTTGTGTGCAAAGCGAACCACTTGTTGCGACATAGTGGAGTAAATGTCCAGTGCATGGATGATATCGAAACCCGTATCGAGGATATATTTATGGCAGCGGCGAAAAAGAAGCAACGAAGCAGCACGATGGGGGTGCCTTAGCACAAAGCCTTGCACTCGCTTGATTTTAACCCCAGCAATTTCTTCCTCCTCAGGTTGGCCAGGATGCGCATGCGTAATCACAACCGTTTCCATGCCTAGCTTAACCAACTGAAGGCTTAACTCAAAGGCATATCGAGCAGCACCGCCTCCGTCAGGATAATATTCGTCCCCAACCAATGCTACGCGCATGTTCCCTTACTTTTGTCCTGATTTACGCGCAAAGGTTTTGCTGCCATCTTGACCCCCAGAAAGGAGAAGACTATGGCTCCTACTATAGTGCTCAGAACAAACGAGATTCCTCGCTCAATCAGTGTCGCTGCCATTGCTAGACTTAGAGGGACACCGAAAAGAGCAAAAGCCGAAATCAATGAGCCTTCAACAAGAACCAAGCCTCCCGGTAGAAACGGAATAAGACCAACGATAAATGGCAATGAAGAGGCAACCAAAAGCACGGAAATCTCAGGGCGATAATCCAAGGCCAGGAATATCGTGTACAATCGCAGAACATCAAGCGCCCCAAGTAGTAATGTCAGACTCCCTATCACAAATGCCTTCTTGCCTTTGTCTATCGTGGCATAAGAACTTGAATAGAAAGCCTCAATTACTTCCATTATTTCTTGAACATCCCTGCGCCTTCCAAACCACCCGAGAACACGGTTGGTAATCCTGCTTATGCCCTTGACTGCAACCCTCTTTCTGAAGAAGAGGCGGGGAAGGAACATTGTCCCCAGAGCAGCTAAAACCCACACTACTGCAAGAATCAAGCTTAACCGGAGTGACGTTTTCCCGAATCGCAGTAATAAGCCTGCCATCAAAAAAGAGATAATAACCAAGGGCGTGAAAACATGTTCACCAATCGAAGAAGCCATACCCGACGAATAACTTGTGTTCTCTAGCTTATGCAGCATGTAAACCCTTCCGAACGGGTCACCGCCAACACGCACCATGGGGGTGATGTTGTTAAAGAAAATAGCAGCACAAAGTACCAGATAACGAGTAACGAAGCCGGTTCTACAGTCTATAGAGGAAAGTGTTGCTCGCCAGCGAGTGGCCCAAACCGCCACGCTAAGGAAATATACGGCTATAGCTAAACCAATAAGTGAGCGGTCAGCACTTCTGACGGCCCCTAACATCTGATAAATGTTCTCACGCGAAAGCAACCATCCAACCAGCAGCATGAGAATGATAGCAAGAACAATCGCGAAAACCGACTTCCGCAGGTTTACCTTCGGCTTATATTCATTCACGCTAACATCAAATTTACCACCAGCGCCAAACTTCGGCAATAGTCGGCTGAAAAGTAGAGGAGGTAAGTTAGGTCACCTAAAATCTGACCTAGCCCAAAGTGTTGCCATAGAATTTCACGCTGCGTTCTTGCCCAAAATGGCAAGCAATTCTGCTAGAGCCAGGGTATTCAATATATGTTTTGGCTCACACCAAGCCCGTCGGGCAACACCAATTCCGAACCGCATAAAGCCCAAATGAGCAGTACTATGAGCATCAGTCGCGATGGCGAGCTTCACTCCCAATTCCCGGGCACGAAAAGCGTGGATATCCTTTAAATCAAGGCGGTCAGGCATGGCACTAATCTCCAAAATCTTGTTATGTCTAGCCGCTGCACGGAAGATCGCTTCTAAGTCTATGGCTACAGGCTCACGCTCTCCTATAAGGCGGCAAGTAGGATGGGCAATGATATCCACGTGGGGATTTTCTATGGCTTTTATTACCCTCTGAGTCATCTTGTCCTCGCTCTGGTTCATAGCAGAGTGTACACCAGCAATTACTATGTCCAATTCAGATAGAACCTCCCGTGGCATATCTAAGCTACCATCCGCCCGAATATCAACCTCGATGCCCGTAAGCACATGGATTCCGCTTAGACGCTCGTTAAGAGCTTTAATTTCAGCAATCTGCTTCCTCAGCCTTTCCTCATCGAGACCGTGGGCAATACCACGTCCACCGGAATGTTCTGTGATTGCAATATATTGGTAGCCCATGTCTTTGGCTGCCAGAGCCATCTCTTCGATGGAATCATGCCCGTCGCTCCAATCAGTATGTGTATGCAGGTCTCCCTTTATATCAGATAACTCCACGAGTTTGGGTATAGCTCCCTGCTCAGCCTTTTCTATTTCCCCCTGAGCTTCTCTAAGTTCTGGCGGAATATATTGAAGCCCCAACCGATGGTAGAATTCTTTCTCTGTAGAAAATTTTTCCAGCTTGTCTGTAGCTATAACCATTATCCCATATTCACTCAGTTTCAACCCTTGCTTATGCCCTCTTTCTCTCAGCGAAATGTTATGCTGTTTGCTACCAGTAAAATATTGAAGAAGAGAACCGAAGGAGTCATGCTCCACCATCCTCAGGTCAACCTGTAGTCCATTGCTGACAATAGCACTGGCTTTAGTTGACCCTTGAGCCAGCACCTGGGCTATCTGGGGTAAGGTAACAAAAGCATCTATAATTTCTTTAGGGTTATCAGCAGTGCCCATAAGATCAATATCGCCCACTGTTTCCCGAAAGCGCCGCAAGCTGCCAGCGGCAGTGAGATTTCTTACGCCAGGGACAGAGTGGAGCGCAGCTAAGATTTCCTCCACAATGGGCAAAGCTTCACCAATAGGGATGCGCTGGTCTTTGCGGCGCAGGGCTTGAATCTGCCGAAGCATATTCTCAGCAGTCTTATCGCCAAGGCGGAAAAGTTTGGCTACTTTACCTTCCTTAATCGCGCGCTCCAGCTCATCTACCGTGCTTATCCCCAATTCACTAGAAAGTTTGTTAGCCGTCTTAGGGCCAATCCCGGGAATAGCCAGGAGATTAGTTATCCCCTGGGGAAATTCCGCCTTCAGATTCTCGTAATAACCCAGTTTGCCAGTAGTTATCAGCTCGGTGGCCTTTTTGGCGATTGCCTCCCCCACGCCGGGAATAGTCCGTAAGTCCTCCCCTTCGTCAATCATAATCTTTAATTCCCGGGGGTAGTGCTCGATAGCCCGGGCTGCCTTCTGATAAGCGCGAATCTTAAAGACGTTCTCCCCTTTAAGCTCCAAAAGGTCGGCAATATCCTGAAATACCTTAGCCACCTCGCTGTTTTTCATGCCTTGGCCCACCTTCTCCCCTTCTTTGTTTAATTATACCTCTGTTTTCCACGCTTGCGATAACTCCGATGAAATCGGAGCGGCCGTAGAGGGAATGTGGCACTAGAATGCCTATAACACATGAACCTGATGAAGGTTTAAGGAAGGGCTACGTTTCAAACCACTCGCCGCCTTTCGCCCATGGCTTCCTGGCATTGCCCAGAAACAAACTTCGGCCTCTCCCTTTGTAACTAACCCGCCCAGCATTACCCCGATTTATCGGGGTAGACCTTGCACAAGAAGCCTCTTAAGTTAGCAGAGCCCATCTCTCGGTTGAATGGCGGCTTATCATTTGTCAGATTGTTAACATTGGATTCTGCCCAACCATATAACTCAGATGCCCCTTTCTCGGGAAACCACCAACCGTAATCCACGCCGACTACTCTGGGAGCAATACCGGCTGTCAAAGTAGCCTTCTGCCTTATCCGTCCTCTCTTAGTTTCAATGTATACCCAGTCACCCTCCTTTATTCCCAGCTTATTTGCCGTTTCGGGATGAATCATAACAACTGGCTCTGGGTGACTAGTTCGCAAAGAAGCTATTTGCCGGCCTCCGCTGTGGCGGTAGAGTCTCCGTTTCCAAGAAGTAAGTATCAACGGATAGTCCTTGGCTAGTTCAGGCTCGCTAAAAGGTGTCTCAGGCGGCTCATGATAGACGGGTAAGGGGTCAAATCCCCATTCCTTCAGCCGGCTGGAATATAACTCAACTTTGCCTGAAGGTGTTTTAAAGCCATCTTGTTCGTATCTTCGGTACTTGCCGAGCTGCTTCTCTTTACCAGTAAATAGACCTATTTTCTGGAACTCCTTGAAGGTTAAGCCGGCGGGTTTCAGAATAGCGTCCCAGAAGTCATCAATGCTATCCCAAAAATACTCTGCCAGCCTCAGCTTTTTTGCCAGCCCGTTTATAATCGCGTGGTCTGAACGGCACTCACCAATCTGAGCAACTTTGCGCTGAAGCTGAACCACTGCACCATTGGGCGGCATCTGAATGCCATCAAATTCGAGATAGCTGGCTACCGGGAATACTATATCAGCTAAAGCTGCTGTCGGCGTCATGAACATGTCAGATACGGCTAGGAAGTCTAGCCTCTGGAATGCTCGATACGCCTCTCGAACATTGGGCCAACTTGACAAAGGATTAGAGGCCTGAACAAAGGCGGCGCGAATACGATAAGGCTTTCCCTCCAGAATAGACTTTGTGACGGAGTAAGGGAGAACGTAGCGGACATCTGGTAACATGTTTAAGTCAGCCCCCACCCTATTTAGCCGTTTCTCCTTCGGTACCTTATCACGGAGCTCCAGTTGAGCTGACCAGCGCCCTAAAATCCCACTTTCCGAAGACTCAGGGTCTCCAAAACGGTAGCCCGAGCCGCGCGACTCTATCTCTCCGCCGGGCACGCCCAGGTTACCAGTTATGGCCATCAGTATGGAGATAGCACGGGAGGCTTGAAAGCTGTTCACGTTGTGGTCGAGAGCATTACCCCACTCTATATGCCCCGGCCTGCTGATGGCATACAGTCTGGCTGCCTTGACAATCAAATCTGCTGGGACCCAGGTTATCTCCGCCGCCTTCTCGGGAGGATAGTCTTGAATATGGTCCCTGAGCCTATCAAAACCAACCGTCCACTTATCAACGAAATTTTTATCGTAAAGGCCTTCGTTAACTATGACATTTATCATCGCCAGAGCTAGGGCTAAGTCTGAGCCCGGTCTGACCCGCAGCCATAGATCTGCCATCTTGGTAACCTCTGTTTCCCGAGGGTCTATGGCAATCAGCTTTGCCCCTTTCTTCACTGCCTGGACAAGGCCATTGTGTCTAGAAAAATGCGTCTCGGCATCGTTAGCGCCCCAGGATATGACACAGGCCGGCGGGTACCCATAGTCAGCACCAGGAAAGAAGCCGAAGGTCAATTCGGCAGCCACTACTCTTGGCATATGACAAACGTACTCAGCACATACCACATTGGGCGTGCCAAAGGCGTTAGCCAACCGCACCAAGTGAGTGTCCATTGAGCCTTTTGCCGACCCGTGCACCACCATTACTGCCTCTGGGCCATATTCCTGGTTCACTCTATTCAGTGCCTCAGCCGTCACATTGAATGCTTCATCCCACGAGATTTGCTGCCATTTACCTTCACCTCTTCCTCCGACTCTTCTTAAGGGGTGGACTAACCGGTCGGGGTGATAAAGATATTCCAGCGAAGCCCGACCTA
>CAZWDC010000030.1:0-4663 GCA_964633085.1 uncultured Dehalococcoidales bacterium | reverse complement strand
GAGATACCTTATAACAGTTTGTCATCGCAGCCTGTGCGGCAGCTCTCGATCGCGCTTGTTAAAACATTTTGCGGGCACGACTTGGCAGTCCAAAAGCGTGGGTTGCGCATGACGTCTCTAAAGTCCTTCGTGCTTGTATTGTTGCGCTAGTTCACGATAAATTGACGGGCTATTTTGTGCCCACCATAGTTGCTGGGTGGTGACCTTTCTTCTGATTTCTCCAGGCACACCCGTAACAAATGAATTCTCGGGAATTTTCATTTTTTCTCTAACTACACAACCAGCAGCAATTATGGAATTGTCGCCAATCTCCACATCGTGAAGGATGGTCGCATTCATACCTATAATAACGTTGTTTCCGATTCTACGGCCATTAGAAACAGCGCCGTGACCAATGATGACATTGTCCCCGATGGTAGCCTCGGCTATAGGAGGCAAGTTTGGTGACCCCGAATGAATAACACAGTTATCCTCAACAACGCTATTTCTGCCAATTTTTATCTTGCCAATATCCCCCCTGATTACTGCTCCCGGCCACACGCTGGCGTTTTCGCCAATCTCTACATCACCAACCACGTAAGCTGCTTCGCTGACAAAGGCTGAATCAGCTATCTTGGGTGTCTTGCCATTAACGCTTTTAATCATCTTTACCTCCCAGAGTCATTTATGTTACTGGCTTATCCGATAGTTAGTCAACCCAGACTATCAATGAATCTCTGCCAGTCCAATCTGGCTCTATCCTGGTGTTGACGTAGTTAACAACTATTGCTAACATCATGAACGAGCCGTGCTAGGCGGGGAACTAGCGGTGCCCTGTACCCGAAAACCGCTATAGCGGGGCTGAATTCCTACTTGAGGTTTACGGCTGGAAAGATTGTGTTTTTGTTGAGCGGTGTTGATAGTCGGGTTCTATGCAACTGGAGGCTATGAACCCCGTCAGGTCCGGAAGGAAGCAGCGGTAAGTAGTATTTCCAGTGTGACATAGAGGTGCCTGGCTGGAGCTAGCTGGCAAAAGCAGCTTTCCGGTTCAAGAATCGAGAGCAGGTGCACGGCTTACAGAAATTTTGCAGGCTATGAATATGGCAATAAAGAGGGTGGGAAGAGGTTTCTACCAATTGGTTGAATAAGGCGACGCTTTTGTACCAGCAAATCCTCCGCCAATTTGGCTTCAAACCGAAAAAATGCCTGGGGCAGCATTTCCTCATAGATGAAGCTGTATTAGAGCGTATTCTATCTGCTGCCCAACTTAGCCCCGGGGATGTCGTAGTTGAGATAGGTCCCGGCCTGGGCATACTAACTGAAGGATTAGCTAAACGAGGGGCCAGAGTCATTGCTGTTGAGCTTGATGCCAAACTAGTGGCTCTGCTGAAGAAACGACTGGCTGCTTTTCCTGATGTCAAAATTATCCATGCTGATATACTTCAAGTTACTCCGCGGCAGCTTCTAGAAAATAATTTACCTGTCTCCGAACTTGCCCGGGGTTATAAAGTCATCGCTAATCTTCCTTATTACATCACCTCACCGGTATTGAGCCATTTCCTCGAAGCGCAGCCCCGTCCTTCAAGAATGGTGGTAATGGTCCAGAAAGAAGTTGGTGAAACTATCGCTGCTGCCCCTGGTAAGATGAGATTGCTCAGCGTTAAGGCTCAGTTTTACAGTAAACCTGCTATCATAGCCTATGTGCCAGCGACGAGTTTTTATCCCCCGCCCAAGGTGGATTCGGTTATTTTACGGTTGGATGTTTACTCCCAGCCGTCCCTGATTACATCAGGGGTATCCGATGTCGTCGGTTTTTTTGATATAGTTATGCATGGTTTCCGCGCTCCTCGCAAGCAGCTTCGCAATTCCCTGGCGCACTCTTTAGAGATGCCCCCCAGCCAGGTTGCTTCGTTGCTGGAGAAGGCGGGAATAGATGGCAAACGGCGGGCGGAAACTCTTAGCTTGGAGGAATGGAGGGAGCTCTGGGAAATCTTTGCTCCCTTCTTGTGTCATCCTGAGCGAAGCGAAGAATCTAACCCCGCTCAGGGTAAACTCCGTGAAAGCTCTCGAGATTCTTCGGTCGCCCCGATTCCATCGGGGCTCCCTCAGAATGACATTGGAGGTGAGTAGTCAAAGGATTACCATGTTGACTGTTTATGCCCCGGCTAAAATAAACCTGGTCCTTGAGGTACTGGGCAAAGATAATGATTATCACCTGATTTCCAGCATTATCCAGTCAATAGATTTATGCGATGTCCTCAATTTTCAGCTAGACGAAGAAATATGCTTTGAATGTGATGAGCCCAGTTTGAAGCATGATAACTTGGTAACAAAAGCAGCCACCCTGCTTAAGGAAAGCACAAAATGTAGTCTGGGGGCACGCATCCAGCTTCGTAAGCATATACCCTGGGGTGTGGGATTGGGGGGTGGCAGCAGCGACGCCGCTGCCACTCTTTTAGCTCTAAATGAGCTTTGGAGATTGGGGTTGACGCTTTCCGAGCTCGTCCGTTTAGCTTCTAAGCTGGGTTCGGATGTTACCTTCTTTATTCACAAAGGCACGGCTTTGGTGGAGGGGAGGGGAGAAAAGGTAACCCTGCTACCACACTTGCCTGCAACCTGGTTTGTGTTGCTGGTGCCGCCATTGCCTAAAATCTCAGGCAAAACAAAAAATATGTATGGTAGATTAATTGTTGCCGATTTCACTGAAGGCCAGTTCGTTAAAGCGGCTTTATTATCTTTGATGCAAGGAAGGGCTATTGACCCTGCTCTTATGTTTAATGTCTTCGAAAAGATAGCCTTTGATTTCTTCCCCGGGCTAGGTAAATATCGGAAGATTTTGGAAGGGGCTGGAGCCCCGGGGGTTTATCTCGCTGGCTCCGGGCCATGCCTATTTACTTTCTTCTCGGAGAAGGAAGAAGCTGGTGAACTGTTTTTACGGCTGAAAAAGCAAGGATTGGAGTGCTACCTGGCATCCTCCTTTCCGCGATAATTAGGTAAGTGATGACAACAGAGAAGCCGAAGCAGAAGAGATGGCCTAGGATAGTGCTCTACGTTGCCATCCTCGCTGGTATTAGTGTCGGCTTTGTCTTTTTGTTTCCCTACTTAATGCGTTATTTCAATATTTCAATAGAAAGATTGGCCACCACGGCTTATTTGGTTGTCTTTGGGGTCACCCTGCTATCTAACGCGGCCGTCCTTGTGCCAGTGACATATCCCCATCTTACTATAATGATAGCAGCCGCAGCATATTGGAATCCTTTTATGATAGCTTTGGTAGCCAGCGTAGCTGGTGCTCTTGGGGAAATAACTGGTTATTATGCCGGCTACCTGGGAAAGAGAATCGTACGATTTGAGAACGCACCGGGATATGCAAGGCTGGCAGGCTGGATGGAGAGGTATGGCCCTTGGGGCATTTTCTTCATCTCTCTGCAACCTATATTGCCGGTTGACATAGCTGGGCTTCTAGCCGGAGCCTCTAAGCTACCGTTATGGAAGTTTCTCTTGCCTTGCTGGGCCGGGAAATTAGGCAAGTATCTTGTGGCCTGCTACCTCGGCGCGGTGATTTTGCGTCTCCTTCCTCCCTTACCGTTCTAGCTTGGGTGATAAAGAGAGGGCTAGTTTTTTTTCGTCGGCTTTGGTGCTGACCTCTCCATTTAGTTTTGCTTTATGCAATATCTGGAGGATTTTCCCCATCTCTGGCCCCACGGGAATACCCAGCTTTTTCAGGTCTTCCCCGTTAAGAGAAGTCTTCACGTACCGCAGCTTTGTGAGAAATAGTTGGAGGTGGTGTTGTATGACTGAAGAGTTTGTAGCTATGGCATTTGCCTGCACCGCCACAGGCTCATATTCTCGCAACAGATAATAGACCTCGCTGGGTTTCAGAGACGGCTTGTCCAGAAGGGGCAATCTGGTCTTGAGGCGGAGCGTATCGCGCATGGCTCGGGATAATTTTGCCGATATGTTAAGACGGGCGAGAAATTGCTCAAGGTCCCTTTCGCTAAACGAATAAATAAGAAGGCAGAAATAGAGCGAGGGCAATTGGGTGGGCTTCTTCAGACGGCGCGCTTTGCCAAACTTCTCAGCTATCCAGCCATCGCCTTTGAGGGATGGGCTTATCCTCTGCAGCACTCCTAACTCGCCAAGCCGCTGGATAACCAGTTCCGGCTGTTTTTCCTTAAAAATTAGTTCTAGCTCATGCCTGATTCGGTCGCCGCTTATTGTATCCAGCATAGGAATATCCTGTTTAAGCAGCTCAGCAGTCTGTGGTTCCAGCCCAAAACCTAGCCGTTGTTCGTAACGGACAGCCCGTAGAATTCTGGTGGCGTCGTCGGTGAAGCTTTTAGGGTGCAAAATTCGAATAAGACCCAGCTCCAGGTCGCTTTTACCTTGATGGGGGTCAATTAACTCCCCATAATCATTTGCCGCCAGAGATATAGCCATAGCATTGATAGAGAAATCTCTGCGGATGAGGTCATCCTTGAGGGTGCCCGGGGTCACCGCCGGCAGTGCCCCCGGTCTGTCATATGTTTCCTTTCGTGCTGTGGCCAGGTCCAGGGTGAAATTCTCATATTTGAGCTTAGCGGTGCCGAAGCGGTGGTGGGTCAGCAGCTTGGCCTGACCGGTTTCCGCCACTTGTTGAGCCAGTTTCACCGCATCGCCCTCGATTACCAAATCAAGGTCAAAA
>CAZWDC010000029.1:0-17210 GCA_964633085.1 uncultured Dehalococcoidales bacterium | reverse complement strand
CTTTCCTCCTGAACTCCTCCGGAGTCGGTCATCACAATCCTAGCCTGAGACAGGAGAGTTAGAAAGTCAAGGTAGCCGAGGGGCTCTGACAATACGACGTTGGGAATTCCCTGTAAGGTTGCCAGGAGACCAAATTCATTAAGGTTCTTAGCAGTCCTGGGATGAATGGGAAACACAACCGTGGTGTTTATGAGCGGCAAGGCACTCACAATATTCTCCAGATTTTCTTTTACGTCAACATTTTCTTGTCTGTGCGTTGTCAGCACTGCATAGGCTTTGGGCTCCAAATGGAGCTTGTTCAATATTGATGACTTAGTCGCAGTATTTCTGAAATGCTCCCGACAAACTTCCCCCAGGGTGCTGCCGACCATCTCTATCTTGTCTTTACCAACTCCTTCCCGCCGCAAGTTCTGCACGGCTCTTGGCGTAGGTGCGAAAAGCAGAGACGAGAGCACATCAACAATGCGCCTGTTTATCTCCTCAGGCATTTTCATGTCAAAGCTTCGACAGCCAGCTTCGACATGAGCCACCGGGACATTTACCTTGGTCGCTGCCAGAGCTCCGGCAAGTGTAGTATTGGTGTCCCCTTGAACGACAACTATATCGGGCTTTGCCTCTTCAAGATATTTCTCGATAGCTATAAGCAGGCTGGCAGTTTGTTGAGCATGAGAGCCATGAGAGCAATTCAATATATAGTCAGGGTCAGGCAGGTTCATTTCCTTCATAAAAGTGGTTGACATGTTGTAATCGTAATGCTGCCCCGTAAAAGCTATGTCAGTATGAGTGGACTGACGTAGCTTGCTGATGACGAAGGCAAGCTTTATGATTTCAGGACGAGTGCCAAAGATTGTGGATACCTTCATTTTCGCTTCAACATTTCTCCCGAGCAACATGTTCAATAAAGCCGACCATAAACTGGGTAACATCAATCTTGTCGGCCAATAATCTCCGACGTTTCATTGCCCACTCTCGTTTCAGGTCGGGATGACTAGCCAGTTCTACCGCCTTTTGTATCGCCTTTTGGGAATCTCTAAAGCAGTAAATCGAATCATACTTTTGCTCTAGCTCGATGAAGTTGCCCATATCATCAGCCCCGACAAAATTGTTACAGCGAACAGCCGGCGTTCCCAACACCGCAGCCTCGGTAGTGAGGGTCTGTGTATCACAGACAACAAGCTGAGCATAATAGAGAGCATGGTGGATTCTTTCGTAAGAGATTGGCAGTTTATAGCACTCTAAATCTTTGGGCAAACTTCCTTCAGCAGAGATGAAAACCCGGCAATGTTTTTCCAGGTCCCTGACTAGGCGATATTTATCAGTGAGCGCGAAACCGTGCTTGCCAATATCATGAAAGGCATCAAAAACGTTAAAGCGTAGAATAACGTATCTTTCGCTATCCCTGATGCCCAATTCACGGTAAATTGACGGATCCGGCTCAAAGTAATCGGGGTGTAGGTACGCTAGCTCCTTATAACCAGCAAAACGGACCTGTTTTTTGCCCAAATCTTTTCTAAAGCAAGAAGGTGTTAAAATAACTGTAGCGAACAACCTGATCAGAAAAAGCTGGACAGGTATGGGCTCGCTATCGGTAAACACGATAGAACGTTTTCGGCTCAACACACCTGTCAACGCGGCATCCACGCCAAATCCAACAATGACGTCGGGATTAAACTCCCTGGATAGTTTCCACCCTTCCCAAATATGAGGTGCGATCTCGAAGATTTTTAGGTATCTAGACCTGATGGCTTTGAACGCCCTAAACCTCAAGCCGTATTTGTGGAGAAGCTGAACGGTGCCTCCATAATCACGCGCCAATATTGTTACTTCATATCCTTTATCCTTCAGGGCGTGAATCACATACCTCCAGGTGTGGACATCCGCCGGCGTATTCATCATAAACAAAAGCTTCAAGTGTTTCCCCGAAGACATAGGCTCGCCACCTCTAAAGCCTTCAACCCATCCTGTCCCGTGATTGGCGGAGGAACATCATTCTTGACGCTGTGAACAAATGCCTCAAGTTCCAACTTCAGCGGTTCGCCGGAGGGCGCACTTACCTCTCTGACCAGGTAGGACTCATTCTCCTTGTATTTGCTATATGTGGTCACTTTTTGGTCAATGAACGAGGCTTTAATAAATTTTTCCCTGGTAGCGATGTTGATTTCCCGCACCTTAAACGGAGTAAGCCAATTTACGGTCACCCTGGCTAATACCCCATTTGCCATCTGAAATAGAAGGATAGCGGCATCTTCATGAGGAGCTAAATTTCGGGAGGTTAGACTGTATGTCTTTTTAAACTCGGAGTCCGTGATGTATCTGAGCAGGTCAATGTCGTGGGTGGCTAGGTCAATTACCACGCCAACGTCTTTGATTCGGGGCGGGAAAGGCCCAATTCTGGTGATTTCAATCAGGTTGACCTCTGTTCCTTCGATTTCTTTCTTGATAACGGGAATCACCGGGTTGAATCTCTCTATGTGTCCTATCATGAGCTTTACCTGGTTCTTATCAGCTGCTCTGATTATTGCATTAGCTGCTTCAATTGTGTCAGCAATAGGCTTCTCTATCAGTATATTTACACCAGCTTGGGCTGCCGCCAGTGCCACTTCATGATGAAGCGAGGTGGGAACAGCGATGCTCACTGCATCCAAACCTTGCTGGAGAAGCTCCTTGCAATCGCTGAAGGACTTGGTCTGATATTTCTTGGCCAGGGTCTGCGCCAGACCTTGGTCTAAGTCAGTAATGCCTGCAAGCTCGACATCAGGAAGTTGGGCATAAACCCTAGCATGGTTTCTCCCCATCGCTCCCAGACCGACTACGCCTACTCTAATCATTGTTGTTCAACTCTGCGCTTTGCTAAAGGGACGTCTCACATATTCTACCCACAGCCTCCACAGGAAGTCCTTAAGCAGCAGCCAACTTGTAGCCACCATAAAATGTAAGTATTTGATTTTGGAACATTCTCCCCTGTATCGAGCTGGGTGAGGCACATTCACTACTCTCGCGCCACATACATGGAGTTTTACCAGTAGGTCATTTTCAAAGGCAAACCCCCTTTCCACTTTGTCGAGGTCAATCCTTTTCAGAATGTCCCGGGATATACCGGTATAGCCATTTTGAGGGTCAGATATATGCCAATACCCTGAAGCTAGTCTAGTTAACCAGGTAAGCAAGAAATTCCCAAATGCTCTCCAAGCGGACATCCCCTTTCTATGTTGAGGAACGGAAAGTCTATTTCCTTTACTATAATCTGCTCTGCCTTCTACGACGGGGTCTAGAATCCTATTCAGAATCGCAGGGTCCATTTGTCCATCCCCAGCCATAACAGCTATCACATCCATTTCATCGGCGCAGGCTCTTTTATAGCCAGACAGCATAGCGGCACCAGCGCCCATCCTTTGCTCATGGGTCACAATTACTAACTTGTCACTTGCGATACTGCTAAGGATATTGCCTGTACTGTCCGTGCTGGCATCGTTTGTCACATAAATCCTGTCCACGAAAGACGGCATGGTCTCAATCACTTCTGCAATGAAGCGCTCTTCGTTATACGCCGGCACGGCTACGGCGATTTTTTTCCCTTTGTACACTGCTTAACACTCCTGGCTGGATTGCCTATCACGGTATCTCCCGGAAGCACATCTTTGTTCACCACCGCACCGGCTCCGACAATAGCATTTTCCCCGATGGTAATTCCCGGGAAGATGATGGCATTTGCCCCAATCTTGGCATTTCTCCTGATAACAGGACCTTTGAGCTCCCTTCCATATTCCATATATTTATCATTGGTAGTAACACAGTGAGGTCCCAGAAACACGCCGTCTTCTATGACAGTATACCGGGTTACATAGGCGCCTGTCTGAATGGATACATTATTTCCTATTTGACAATCGCCATCAAGCACCGAATTTGTACCCACCAAAACATTATCTCCGATTTCGGTATTCTCTCTGATAAGCACGTTGTGTCCATTTCTGAAGTTATCTCCAATTCGGACGCCGGAGTATATCACTGTTCCTGACCTGATGATGGAATTCTTGCCTATGCTTAGCTCTCCGTCCTTTTTACTGCCCAGAACCACATAATCCTCCACTGTAGTTCCTTCGCCTATGCGTACTTCACCATGGAAGGCCGCCTTCTCAGATATTCTTGATTGTTTCGACAATGTAGTCCAATTCCTCCTCTGTTAATAAGGGATGCACCGGCAGGGACAATACCTCGGCACAAGCTTTCTCAGCGTTGGGCAGGCTAGCATTATAGCCCAGTTCTTTATAAACTGGCTGCTTATGGATAGGCAAGGGGTAATGAACCTCGGTCACAATTCCTTTATCCTTCAGCTTCTGCTTGAGCTCGTCTCTCGACATCCTGAAATCACGGGTTACTCTGATGGTGAATTGATGAAAGACATGCTTTACATCGGGAGCGATGAAAGGGACGCTAAGCCCGGTAATTTTGTCCAGCCTCTCGCTTAAGAATCGGGCATGCTCAATCCTCTGGCGGTTAAACTCATCAAGCTTCTTAAGCTGGCATATGCCGATGGCGGCAGCAATATCGGTCATACGGTAATTGTAACCCAGAACCTCGTGAATATATCTCTCCTTTTGCCCGTGGCTCCGAATCATTCTGGCTCTCTCAGCGATATCGCCATTATCGGTAGTTATCATGCCACCCTCACCGGTAGTCATGTTCTTCGTAGGATAAAAGGAGAAGCAGCCGATGCCAAAGGAGCCCACCTTCTGCCCACGATACTCAGCACCATGTGCTTGGCAAGCATCTTCAAGCAAAATCAAATTACGCTCCCGGCATATCCTGAGAATTTCTTTCATATCGCAGGGCTGACCATAAAGATGAACCGGCAGAACGGCTTTAGTCTTGGATGTTATCCTCGCGCGTATTAAGCTTGGGTCAAGGCCAAAAGTGTCCTTATCAATGTCCACAAAAACGGGCTTAGCTCCACAAAATAAGATGGCATTGGCAGTAGCGATAAAGCTGAAGGGTGTAGTAATGACCTCATCACCATTGCCTATGCCTGAAGCAAGAAGGGCAATGTGGAGAGCCGCCGTCCCGCTGCTAGTAGCTATGGCATATTTTGAGCCAATGTATGAGGCAAATAACGCTTCAAATTCCTCGACCTGGAGACCCTGTGCCAACCTTCCTGAGCGGAGCACACGCTCTACTGCTTCCATTTCTTCTCTGGCGAGGACGGGGGTTGAAATGTTTATCGTCTTCAATTGCACCATGCATCTATAAAGATGTCGCCTGATAGTCTATGCAATCATCTCTAGATAAGATAGGGATTTATACCTATTCCAGCGTCTTACAGCTAACTACATTCCCGTAACCTACACCTAGTTCATTCTCGGCGAAAGCTCTTATCCTGTACCAGGTGTCGGGCTCCAGACCTGTGATGGTTAGCGAGTAAGCGCCAGTGCCGAAATTCCCAGTTTCATATACGCTATCACCACCTATGAACCACTCAGGACCTTGTATCGAGCCGTGGTTATCATTCCCTGAGCTATCGTAAGCTGTTGTCCCGGAATCTTCATCAAGCTTCCAATAGCCTCTTAAATCCCCGGTCACATCTTGTCCGTTATAGAGGGCTTTTATCTCTTCTACACCTAGGGCGCGGTCATAGATACGAACTTCACTGACTATCCCTTGAAAGCAATTTGTAGTGTTGCGTCCCAATGTGCAATAATTATCCAGCCAGCGCACTCTCTCAGCACCGGTGGTAGAACCTATTAGCTGTGCTGAATTTCTCCATAACTTCAATCCCCCAGCTTCGGCCACGCCACTATTAGTTAGAACTATAAAGCTCCACTCCCCAGCCGGAGCAATGTTATTAATAGCAGGGGCTATCGTCCTTCTTTTGGCATTGGCTCCATCCGCGACATCAAAAAATAATCGGTCGGTAGCTGTTCCCGCATCGTAATATCTGGAGATGGTTATACCGCTCAAACCATCCTCATATTTCCTCAAGCCTCTGCCCCCAAACAGCATCGGGTAGCTAGCATGTGTCCAATCGGCAGGCTTACACCAGATGGCCAATGTAAATGCTCCAGTGGGTCGGCTACCCTCGGGCAATGTCACCTGGTCATTATCACCGTCAAACTCCAGCCCATAAAGCGGGCCTGTGCCATAGTAAAACCCCCGCCTCGTTATAGTTGCCCCACCATCGTTTGTTACCTTTCCTTGGGCTTTTAAAGATGTCGCTGTAGGGTTTGTACACTGGTTGGTAACAACTATAGGCTTTGACAGTGTACTCTCACAGGCGACAACTGTAAGTAGCAGAAGTAAGGCTATGATTATCCCTGATATTCTTTTCATTCTACCCTCCTTTCATGGCGCCCATATCGCTTCGATGCACTCAATCAAAATCAGACGTGAAACACTCCTAATGAAGACTGCCGCCCAATCTTGAGAACCTTCCCCGCTATCTCCGTTTCAGTATATCATATGGGAACCAGCGGAAAGTGTCAATATCTCCCGGCTTACCCCAGGGAAAGCGAGCCTGGCCCTACATGCTTTGGCTGCTAACCGTTATTGCGAGGAGTCACGATGAATCCCGATTGCATCGGGGCGAAGCAATGGTAAATAAGCTAGGAACTCATGACTTCTCCAGCGTTTTACAGCTAATTACATTCCCGTAACCTATACCTAGTTGGTTCTCTGCAAAAGCCATTATCCTGTACCAGGTATCAGGCTCCAGTCCTACGATATTGAAGGAGTAAGTGCCAGTGCCCAAATTACCAGTTTCATACAAAACATCGCCGACACCTATCACATCCCAATCAGGAAGTATCCACTCAGGACCTCGTATCAAACCGTGGTTGTCATTTCTTGAGCTATCGTAAGCTGTCTCCCCGGAACTCTCATCAAGCTTCCAAAGACCTCTTAACCCCCCGGTTACATCTTGTCCGTTATAGAGAGCCTTTATCTCCGTTGCGTTTAAAGCGCGGTCATAGATGCAGACTTCGCTGACTATGCCCTTAAAGCAATTTGTGCTGTTGCGTCCTAACGTCCAAAAACTATCCAGCCAGCGCACTCTCTCAACACCAGTGGCATTGCCTACCGGCACTGCATTATTTCTATATAGCTTTAATCCTCCAGTTTCGGCCACGCCACTATTAGTTAGAACTATAAAGCTCCACTCCCTAGCCGGGGCAATGTTATTGATGAGAGGGGCTATTGTTCTTCTTGCTGCATTAGCTTCATCTGCGACATCAAAATATAATTTGTCGGTGGCTGTTTTTGCATCGTAATATCTGGTGATGGTTATACCGCTCAAACCATCCTCATATTTCCTCAAGCCTCTGCCCCCAAGCAGCATCGGATAGTCAGCATGATCCCAAGAAGTCGGTTTGCACCAGATGGCCAATGTAAATGCTCCAGTGGGTTGGCTACCTGCGGGCAATACCACTTGGTCGTTATCACCGTCGAACTCCAGCCCATAATAAAGCAGGTCTTTATAATAGTAAAATCCCCGCCTTGTTATAGTTGACGCACCACCATTTATTACCTCTCCTCGGGCTTTTAGAGAGGTCGTCGTGCAATCTGTGCAGTTGTAGGTAACAAGTATAGGTTCTGCCGGTGGTGAGAGCGTAGTTATGACCACTATTATGATGATAGCTACAGTACAAAATCCGGTGACTTGTGCCAGCTTTTTCTTATTCATTCCATCTCTCAGTAGCTGTATCGCTCTAAGATACTCAAACAATGTCAGACCCGGAGCACCGGCAATGAAGACTTCCAGCCTGATGCTTTAGGCCCGTCCCGCTATCTACTGTTTCAGTATATTATGTATGGTATGAGAATTAAAGAGGAGATGTCAATAGTCCTGGGTTACCCATACAAATTCAAAAATCAAAGGTCAATCCTGATGTAATCGGGACAAAATGACAACCCGAACCGCGCAATTCTTGAAAAAAGCCAGGTATATTGTTTAGTGGAAGATAGGTGTTTTGACAATTAGAATTCGGCTCCCCAATAGTTGGTTGACTTAGCTCTGGCCGCTAGAATAAGATAAGGGGACTTCAAGATGAAGGCTAAGCTGGATAAAGACCTTTGGCTCATCAGCATATTGACCATCTTGCTGGCTGTGGTCATCGCCTTCTTCCCTACGACCCCGGCTCGCATTATCCTGGGACTTCCGTTTTTGCTTTTCTTTCCCGGGTATACTTTGGTGGCTGCGCTGTTTCCTAAGAGGGGGAGCCTGGGCGGGGTGGAAAGGGTGGCTTTGAGCTTCGGTCTTTCTATTGCCGTAGTGCCACTGATAGGACTCATCCTGAATTTCACTCCCTGGGGGATAAGGCTTGAGCCCATCCTGGTCTCGGTCTCTGTGTTTATCATAGCGACATCGGGTGTTG
The DNA here is from genome assembly GCA_964633085.1 of uncultured Dehalococcoidales bacterium. GTDB lineage: Bacteria > Chloroflexota > Dehalococcoidia > GIF9 > AB-539-J10 > RBG-13-51-36. The sequence goes on along the minus strand of CAZWDC010000029.1, from coordinate 8,850 downwards.
CCTGGTACCGCCGGGAAAAGCTTGCCCCCGAGGAAAGATTCACGGTGCTATTTAATTTCAGGCTGCCTTCTTGGCAGGGGCAGAGCAGGCCCGATAAGGTGCTATCCATAGTTTTGATAGTAGCTATAATGGGGACCATAGGGACTCTGGGATATGTGGTTGCTACACCCAGGGTCGGGGAAAAATTCACCGAGTTCTATATCTTAGGCCCCGATGGCAAGGCTGAGAATTATCCGACGGAATTGAAGGTAGGGGAGGAAGGGAAGGTGATAGTGGGAATAGTGAACCACGAGAAAGAAGCAGTGAGCTATAGGGTGGAGATATGGATAGATGGGGAGAAGACAGAACTGAGGATTGACGGGGTGGATAGGGAACAAGTTAATGTTGAACTAGAGCATGAAGGAAAATGGGAGAAAGAGGTGGACTTTGTGCCTCAAAAGGCAGGACGGCAAAAGGTGGAGTTTGTATTATACAAAGGCGGGAAAGCTTATTTTGAGGAGCCGTTACATCTCTGGATAGATGTTAAGGCAGCTTGACGGCAACCTTGAGGTAATGGCGAAGTCAGTGCGACTAAGGCTACAGTTCTTTCGCCGTGGCTAGGACCTCTTTCAGAAAAGTCCTTTCCTTCATCTGCTTGAATTCTGCTTCAGTATAAACCAGCGGCTCTATGGGCAGGGAGGTCAAATCGAAAATCTTCTTTATGCGCTGGGGCATCCTGCCCTCAAATTGGCCTACTATGATAAGGTCTATATCGCTACCTTCGTGGAAATCCCCTCTGGCAAACGAGCCATAAAGATAGACTTTTTTTACTTTATGCTTGCTTTTGAGGAGATGGACAAATTCCTTTAAGCGCTCATAGATTTTTTCACGGTCTTCAATATTAATTCGGCATAGTTTATACACTGGCTGGCATCCTCCTCTGAGTAATAGTGAGCGGGAATCTCGTTGCCCACTAAGCTATTAGGATATCTTGTAGGAATGCAATAAGTATCCAGGGCTTTCCCCTAGCTAAGTAAATTGCTGAAATCCCTTTCATAGTTTTGAGCAATCTAGGAGCAAGTCTCTTATAGAGTGAGTTAGTATAGCTCGCAAGCCTTTAGAGTAAAGGAACGCCATTAGAGCCTTCTCAGAGGATTGCTGGGATTGGAAGCAGGCCCATTCATAGTGCCCAGCTTTACTACTGTTCCGGGCGCTTTCCAGGTCCTTTTCGGCTTCTTTCAGCCATCTTTGTTCTTCCATGATATTGACATAATAGCATAGTTATTATTCCCAATCTATGGTGCCGTATGGGAAGAGGTTACCCCCCAAGTGGTGAACTGATTCACACCTCGGTTATTTACGACTGCTTAAGGCGTTCAGGATTATGCCGGTGAAGATGCTCAATATACCAGTGACGATGAACAGTGTGGTCAATATGGTGCTGCCTAAGGCCACTTCGCCTGTTGCGGTAGCTATATTAATCACCCTGATGCCGGTGATGAAGCCAATCAGCAGCAAGATGCCACCGGCCAGCCCGAAGAAGAGAAGGGGTCTCCTATGCGAAATCATGACTAATATTCGGCTAAGAACCTCTGTGCCATGTCTTATAGGGTTGAGGGTCGAGCCGTCCTTGGTGTATATATTTGAGATGGGCACCTCGGTTATCTTAAGGTTTTTAGCGGCAGCGCGGGTTATCATCTCTGATTCTATGGCGAATCCATGCTCTTTCAATTCAAGTTCGTCTATGGCTTTTGGGGAAAGGGCTCGGAAACCGGATTCGGAATCGGTGACGTTGGCTTTTGAAGCCAGGCGGCTTGAGCGGAAAATAACTTTTTGCCCGATGCGGCGGTAACGAGGAGTCTTATCTTTTTGGGCCTCTCGGGAGCCAATGACGAGGTCAAAACCATCCGAGATGGGCTTGATGAGGGCGGGAATCTCGTTAGGGTCATGCTGAGCATCAGCATCTAGAAGAACAAGGACGTCGGGATTTTTCTTCTTGGCTTCGGCCAGTATGCTCTGAATGGCTGCCCCTTTGCCTTTGTTTTCATTGTGGCGGATTACGGTGGCGCCAGCCAGCTCAGCAACCCTGGCGGTATTATCTGTGCTCCCGTCGTCAACAACAATGACCTCGTCCACATATTGCTTGGCCTGGAGAACTATACTGCCGACATATCTTGCTTCATTGTAGGCAGAGATGCCAGCCAGGACCTTCAGTCCAGTTTGTTGAGTTCTTTGAGTTTGTTGAGTTTTCTGAGTCATTTGACTTTCTTGAGTTCTTTGAGCTTGTTGGGTTGTTTGAGTACCTGGAGTTTGTCCTTGCTCAAGAGGTAGCGGATGAAGCCAGAAATTAGGCGAGCTACTTCGTCAGATTTGGAGTAAAGCTCATTGAATTTCTCTTCATTAATGTAGCCTTGGTCTAAAGCAACACAAAGTTGACTCTGGACTTCAGCTACCGAGCCCTTGGCAATAAACAAGAATTGGATAAATTCCTTTGTTGTTCGTCTGGAGAAGCCCTCTCCGATGTTGGACATTATGGAAACTGCTGCAGCTTGAATCTGCTCTCTAAATCTACGGTCGGCACCAAAATACTGGCCAGACCCTACAGCGGAGTATATCATCCTCACCAAAACTCTAGCCTCTTGCCATGCTTTAATGTCTTCGAATCGCTCAATTTTCACTCTATCGACTCTACAAACTCTATAAACTCTCTGAGTCTACTTCACAGTTACTGATTTTGCTAGATTGCGGGGTTTGTCAGGGTCGCATCCTCGATTGACAGCAAGGTAGTAAGCCAGGAGTTGAAGAGGAACTGCGGCGACCATAGGATACAATAGCTCATCAACTTTGGGAAGCTTAATCCAGGAATCATAAATGTTGCTTTGTTTATCCGAGACACCGATGATATAGGCGCCACGTGACTTAGCCTCAATGGCGTTGCCCAGGGTTTCGGAAAAACTATAGTCGGCGGGGCAAATCACTACTACCGGTGTGCCAGACTCGATGAGAGCTAAAGTGCCGTGTTTGAGTTCGCCAGCAGGCATACCTTCAGCATGGATGTAAGAAATCTCCTTGAGCTTCAAGGCACCTTCGGAGGCAATGGCAAAGTTAATTCCCCTAGCTATGTAGTAGAAATCGTTCTTATCTTTCAGCTTCAGGCTGAGCTTGATAAGCTCACTTTTGTTCCAGTCCAGAACACTGGTTATCTGACCACTCATGTCGTTAAGCCTAGCTGCCGCTTCATCAAAGGAGTTAATCATGGAGAAAGAGAGCAGGTAGAATATAGCTAGCTGGGATAGGAAGGATTTGGTGGCAGCTACGGCTATCTCGGCACCGCAATTCAGGTAGATGACCTGATGGCTCATACCAGCCAGTAGGGAATTAGGCCGGTTGATGATGGAGATAACTTGAGCCCCAGCGTCTTTAGCCGCCTTTACCCCCTCGACCACGTCAGCAGTCTCGCCACTCTGGGAGACAGCGATGACCATGGTGTTTTTGTCCACGGATTCAGCGAAATAACCGAACTCAGAAGCCATGACCACATCGCAGAACTTCTTACCCACTTTGGAAAAGAGGTATCTGCCAACCAGAGCAGCGTAGCGAGAGGTGCCACAGGCAGTTATAATCACCTGATTGGCTCTCAGAATATCCAGAGCAATCTTGGTGAATCTCTTTCCATCCTGACAAGCTGTTTGGCTGAGCACCTGAGCTTGCTCCATTATCTCCTTGAGCATGAAATGCTGGTAGCCATCTTTATGGTTCTCAACCCAGTTTTGGTCGAGTTTCTTGGCTTGTTTAACTAGCTTGTTTCCTTGAGCATCGAAGAATTCGATTCCTTCTTGTGTCAGCACCACCACCTCATTGTCCTCCAAATTCATCACTTGATTGGTATATTGAGAGAAAGCCAGAGCATCGCTACTAATATAGTAGTCATGGGTATTGATGCCGACAATGAGAGGGTTGTTTCTCCTTGTGCCTATGACCTTGTCCGGGTCATCGAGGGATATGGCCAGAAAGGCATAGGAGCCCTCAAGTTTAGAGGTTATGTTTAAGACAGCCTGTTCTAGCGAGCATCCGTTTTTGAGTTCATCTTCAAGGAGGTGAGGGATAACTTCGGTATCGGTTTCTGAGGTGAACTTGTGCCCTTTCTTAGTGAGTTCTTGGCGAAGTTCCTGATTGTTCTCAATGATGCCATTGTGAACAACCGCCACTCTGCCATCACAATCGGAATGAGGGTGGGCATTGGATTGGGTAACAGCGCCATGGGTTGCCCAGCGAGTGTGCCCGATGGCTATATTGCCGGGAAGGCCTACCAGGTTTTGCTTCTGGATGACTTCATCAAGCCTGCCGGCGTCTTTCCTTATTAGTAGTTTTCCATCGGAAAGGGAAGCTATGCCCGCCGAGTCGTAACCACGATATTCCAAGCACTTTAATGCCTCAAGGACAACCGGAACAGCTGGCTTTTTGCCGCAATAGCCAATAATACCGCACATTGTTAACCCTTCTTATTAATTATATCGCAATTTGGGTTATATTCAACTTTTTTCACGTTTGGTCCTCTACCTTCCTTAGCAGCTTTCTTCTTTTGCCTTTGTCGAGTCTTGTTTTATTGTCCTCTACGTGATATTGGGGCTCAAGCAAAACCATCTTATTCGCCTCCAGGTCGTCACGCAAACATACATGAGGACCCACGAAAGAATCGGGGCCTACTCGAACGCCAGGCATGAGGCTAGCATTCACTCCGATGCGGCAACCTCGCCCCACAATCGCGCCCAGTTTGTCATAGCCAGTATCTATCAGTCTATCACCAACTTTTATCTGGATATTCCCTTCGTCGAGCCGGAAGTTAGCCAGCACGGTGCCGGCACCTAAAGAGCAATCGTCATCTATTATGGAGTTGCCAATGTAATTGGAATGGAACCAGCAGTTGTCGCCAATGTAAGAATGCTTTACCTCCGTGGAATAGCCAACCACGGAATTAGAACCAATGTGGCTGCAGTCTCGCACCAGGGCGCTATTGCCAATAATGGAATTTGTCCCAACATACACAGGGCCTCGAATGACAGCATTTTCCAATACCCTGACATTATCGCTCAGGATAACTTTTCCTTCGACGGTTGCTTTCTCGGACACGCGGGCTGAAGAGGCAATGTAAGGTTGAGCGTGGTCCAGAAAATATTCCATTACTTTGAAGATATGCCAGGGATACTTTATGGGTGCCCAGAAATCGTCGTAGGGAACTACTTTAATCTTGTGTCCTGCTTTTACCATGTTGTCCAGGGCACATTCGTAGACATCATCCCTAGTGGTCTGCACGACTCCGATATGGCGTAGAAGCTCTTGCAGGTTATTATGGCAGTGAATCAGGATATTTACTAAGTTGCTGGGTTCTTCACCAGGATTGGGTTTTTCTACGATATGCTGTAGCTCATTTCTAGAATTTACCTGGAGGTAGCCTCCCGGAAAGTATTTTTGGACTTGATAACCGAGGATATAAGAAGAGGCAGCGGCTTTTTTAGCTTCGGCGAGGATTTTGGTGTAAGCTGAGCTTGAAAAGACGTCATTGGGATTTATTACCAAAATTTGCTCGCGTAGGAAGGCCTGAGCGCTTTTCAGAGCATCAGCGATGCCCAAAGACTCCTTCTGTACAGCAAAGTCGACTTTTATCCCGGCAATTTTTCTGGTTATTTGCTCTATTTTTTCTATATTGTCTGGGTTCCCAATGATGACAAAATGACTCAAACCTGCTTCGCAGGCTACTTCTATTTGGTGTTGAAGCAAAGGTTTCCCAAGAAAATCAAGGAGGAACTTGTCTTCAGCGATAGGAAACATCCTCTTGCCGCGGCCACCGCAGAGAAATACAGCCTTCATTTGTTGCCCTCCACGAGACTTTGAACAAGTTTTTTGCCTTTGTTTACGAGCTCATCGGTCCATATCTGCGACGTTGATTCGGCAATGACCCGAATGACAGGCTCGGTGCCACTAGCTCTGATGAGCACCCAGGAGTCAGGGAATTCCAGCCTTAAGCCGTCAACGGTCTCGATTCGCATCGGGACCTCATCGGAAGCAAAAAGGTGAGCGTTTTCCCTGACGTGAGCCATGACCGATTCTTTGAGTTCATTGGGGCAGGAGAGCTTTGCTTTTTCGAAGAATAGTTTGGGAATACGTCGAAAGAATTGCCTGATCTCATCGGCATCGTTTAGCTGACCCAATAGGAAAAGAGAGGCAAAAATGCTATCAGGGTAGTAGCCTACCTCGGGGAAGATGTAGACGCCGACCTGCTCCACCCCCAGGGCGGCATCAAGCTCCTGAGTGAGGTGAGCTACGGCGACATCACCAACTCTGCCTCTGACCACTTCCACCCCAAGGTCTTTCACTGCCAGGTCCAGAAGGGCTCCAGTTTCTACTGTGGTAGCAATCTTTTTCTTTCCTGTTCGCTTGATAGCCAATCTCGAGATGAAAGCGATGGGCTCGTTGAAACCGAGGAAACCCTCTTTATCACAAAAGACAACGCGGTCAGCATCGCCATCAAAGCACACAGCTAAGTCAGCATCGTGTCGCCTCAGGAAATCGACTGTGTCTTGAAGGGTATCCTCTTCGGGCTCAGGGCTTCTGCCCGGGAAAGAGCCATCGGGCTCGTCATTTATTGGCATTACGTCAATGCCCATCTGAACGAAGATGTCACTGGCAAACTTGGAGGCAGCGCCGTTGCCAGGGTCAACCACTACTTTTAGACGGTGATTAAATCTTGACCGAGAAAACTTGCCTTTAATAAAGGAAATATATCTCTGTTTCATATCCTGTGCTTGCTCTAACGTTCCTTTCTTCCCTTGGCGGAATTTCTGTTCAAAATACACTTGCTCTATCTCCGCTTCTTGGGCCTGGCTATATCCCAGCGAATCCTCGGTGAAAAGTTTGATTCCATTAAACTCCGGGGGATTGTGGGAAGCTGTGACCATGATTCCCGCGGCAAAATCCAATTCACGGGTGAGCAATGCTAGCGCCGGAGTAGGCACAATGCCTAAATCAACTATGTTTATACTGCAGGACAGCAAGCTTTCAGTAATCGCCTCCTTAATCACGTCCCTGCTTATTCTAGTGTCGGTAGCAATACAGACTATAGAGGATGGAGGCAGGGTAGTACCTATAGCCAAAGCCACCCGGCGGCAAAAATCAGGCGATAAATCCTGATTAACTACTCCCCGGATACCACTGGTCCCAAATAGTCTCCTTGCGTGCATTTCCTGCCTGCCCGCATCATTCTGAGCCCCGACTTGTCGGAGCGAAGGATCTCTGCGATTCCCTTCGACAGGCTCAGGACATGTTTCGGTCGCTGCACTCCCTCAGAATGACATAATGAGTGAGTAGTTACCTTAAAAATAAAAGATAGCACGGAATCGAGTAGTTGGCAATGAGCACATGGTGTAATAACATATGTTAAACTATGCTCCTATTATTGTAGGCAGTGCTGTTTCGGAAGCATATTAATGATAGAAAAAGTAGCTTGGGTTCTGCTAGCCACTGTTGCGCCCATTAGTGAATTAAGAGGTGGTATACCACTGGGCATATCTTTGGGACTACCTCCGTTGTTCACCTTCCTCATAGCAGTCATTGCTAACGCTCTGATATTCTTTCCCATCTTTTTTGCCTTGCGTCTCTTTTACGACAAAGTCCTGTACCGAATTCCGTTGTTCGACAGGTATCTGGATGGCTTGAGGAAAAGAGGGAAGCCGATAGTAGATAAATATGGCTTGTGGGGATTAGCTTTGTTTGTGGCTGTGCCTTTGCCTCTCACCGGAGCATATACGGGGACTATTTTGGCTTGGCTAATAGACATGGATTGGAAGAAGGCTTTCCCTGCCGTGGGGCTAGGTGTAGTCGTGGCTGGCATCGTAGTGCTGTTAATAACTTTGCGGGTAACCAGCAGCTCATGAAAACGCAGTTTTCAAGGGCAACTAAATTAAATTCCAATAGGCAATTCAGAAACTATTTTTGCTGTGGGTGAACATAACCACAACCTTAGATATGGTCGGTAATAGAAGGCTGGGTATCCTTGTGTAAGATACCCAGCCTTTCAGTGATTCTGCCACCCGAAATATTGGGTTTAGTTCTTCCCTATTTCCCTATTCTGAACATTTTGGTCCCACATACGGGACATACGCCTTGGGTAGCCGGCCTGCGGTTCTTCATGATTATGCTTCTGGGGTTCTTCATTTCCCTCTTGGCACGGCACTTCATGCAGTATGCTTGCATCTGTTCACCTCCCTTTTTGTAAAAGGATAAGCCATCACCATTCGAATGTCAATAGTTTTTCTTAAATTTTCCATAGATATTGTGAAAATCTCGTTGTTCATGCATATTATTCCTGATTCCAACGCGAAGGGGGGAGTTCGTCAAATGGTGGATGACTGCTCTAAGGTCTTGATAACCAGAATTTGCCTCGATGAAATCGAGATAGAGGCTCCGTTGGCGAGTTCACCAGCGATAGGTTGAGTTACTTGCTTGAACGATTTGACACACAAACTAGATGTGGAGCTGTTGTAGCATCTGACGTGCCTTCCGACTTGCCCGGGCGCGGTGGCTGATTTGATTTTTCATCTCCAACGGCAGTTCAGCCATTGTCTTGCCTATCTCGGGAAGGAAAAAAATGGGGTCATAGCCAAAACCATTTTCTCCCTTAGCCTCAAGGGCAATTATGCCCTGACATTCGCCATAGCATACCTCGGATTGCCCTTTAGGAGTAGCTATTGCAATGACGCACTTAAAACGGGCTGTTCGTTGTTCCCAGGGAACACCCTTAAGTTTAGCTAAGAGAAAGCTCACTCTTTCTGCATCAGTAGCAGCTTCACCAGCAAAGCGAGCTGACTTAACACC
>CAZWDC010000028.1:0-10598 GCA_964633085.1 uncultured Dehalococcoidales bacterium | reverse complement strand
TTATTAAAGAGGCGTATCAACATCCCAGCCAGGTGGGACGTCCCTCCTTTCTTGTTAAAGCTACAGAGCACATGCGCACCCGTATTAAAGAAAGCCTTCTCAGGCGTGGAATCATTGCCGATGAAAGTGAGATTCCCCCTGAATTTGAATATGCTGAGGAAGAAGAATACCCTGGTCCCGAGGAGGAGTCTTTGCCTGAAGGTTTCACCGTCGTCGGTGAAGAAGGTGAGAGAGGAACCGAGATTTGATGGAAGCTGCAATAGTAAAGCCTGTCAATATCGAAGAGGAACTGAAAAGTTCCTATCTAGACTATGCTATGAGCGTCATCGTCGCCCGGGCCTTGCCCGATGTGCGTGATGGCTTGAAGCCAGTGCAACGACGTGTTTTGTATGCTATGGATGGCTTGGGGTTACGACACAACAGCCCATACAAAAAGAGTGCCCGCATTGTTGGTGAAGTCTTGGGGAAGTATCACCCCCATGGAGATGCGCCAGTATATGAAGCCATGGTACGCATGGCTCAGGATTTCTCTCTAAGATATCCCTTGGTTGATGGGCAGGGTAATTTTGGCAGCATTGATAATGACCCACCAGCAGCAATGAGATACACCGAAGCTCGTCTCTCCGAAATTGCCGAGGAAATGCTAGTTGATATCGAAAAGAATACCGTCGACTTTGTTCCCAACTTCGATGGCTCTCTCCAGGAACCCTCTGTCCTGCCCGCTAGGTTGCCAAACTTGTTAGTCGGTGGTTCTTCAGGTATAGCTGTGGGAATGACAACTAACATCCCTCCTCATAACCTAGGCGAGATATGTGATGCTATCTCCTATCTAATTGACAATCCCCAAGCTACTGTGGAGGAACTATTGGAGTTAGTTAAAGGCCCCGATTTTCCCACCGGCGGGATAATTTGGGGGAAGGAGGGCATAGACAATGCTTATACTACAGGGCAAGGAAAAATTATACTCCGGGCTAAAGCCAACGAACTGACTACCAAAGCCGGCAAGAGGCAAATAGTTGTTACCGAGCTTCCCTATCAGGTAAACAAGGCAGCTTTGGTGGAGAGGATAGCTGAGCTGGTTAAAGTGAAGAAAATTTCGGGGATATCCGAGGTGCGTGATGAGTCGGATAGGGAAGGCATGCGCATTGTTATTGAACTCAAAAAAGAAGCACAACCTCAGCAGGTACTTAATAATCTCTACAAGTATACTGCGATGCAATCTGCTTTTTACATCAATATGGTTGCTTTGGTTGACGGACAACCTAAAGTAATTAACCTTAAAGAGGCACTAACTTATTATATTGACTTTCGTTTTCAAGTCATTACCAGGAGGTCTCAGTTTGAACTTGCTAAAGCCAGGGATAGGGCTCACATCCTCGAAGGCTTCAGAATCGCCCTGAACAATCTGGAACAAGTGATCAAGGTTATTCGACAGTCTCAAACCGTAGAGTTTGCTCGCTCTAATCTAATGACTTCTTTCTCCTTATCCCAGATTCAAGCACAATCTATTCTTGATATGCCACTTCGAAGACTAGCTAAACTAGAGCAGGACAAGATAACAGAGGAATACGCGGCTGTGATAAAAAATATTTCCTACCTAGAAGATTTGTTGACCAATCCTCGGAAAGTATTTTCACTTGTTGCCCAGGATGCTAAAGAACTTAAATCCAAGTACGGTGACTCCCGACGAACCGTAGTGAAAGCAGAGGAAATTGAAGAGTTTCGTACAGAAGACCTTGTGCCTCACGAGGCAATGGTAGTTACCTTAACCAGCAACGGGTTTATTAAGAGGATTCCTGCCAGCACTTATCGGCTGCAACATCGTGGCGGAAAAGGCATCACAGGAATGATAACACGGGGTGGTGATACAGTGAATCATATCCTGGTAGCTGACACCCACGATAATCTCCTGTTCTTCACCAGCGCTGGTAAAGTTTACTGTCTTAAGTGTCACGAAGTTCCCGAGGATTCCTCCCGTACAGCCAAAGGGATAGCCTTAGTCAATTTATTACCTATCGACTTGAAAGATGAAGTGACTGTGTTATTAGCCATAGCAAGCTTTCCCCAGGATAAGTTCTTGTTAATGGCTACTAAGGGGGGTGTGATAAAAAAGACCACTTTGGGCGAGTTTGCTTCGATAAGAAGGAATGGCATTATTGCTATGAGGCTCAGAAAGGAAGATAGACTGACTTCAGCTGGTGTAGTTGCTGATGAAGATGAGGCTATCCTGGTGAGTCGAAATGGAAAGGCTATTAGATTTAGAGTCCAAAACTTGAGGAATGCCTCTCGAACTAGTGGTGGCGTTCGCGGTATTTCTCTTGTTGAAGATTATGTTGTGGGCATGGGTATTGTCTTCCACGATGCTTATGTTCTCACAGTGACCGAAAAAGGGTTTGGTAAGCTGACCTCGATAAACAAATATCCGGTTCACAATAGGGGAAGCAAAGGGGTGAGGACTTATCGGGTTAGCCCCAAAACAGGTAATCTAGCTGTGTCCAAGCTTATCTACCCACAAGGCTCTCTAGTGATATTGTCAGCTAAGGGCAATGTAGTGAACATTCCTATAACACAGATCCCAATTCAGAGCAGGGATGGCCGGGGAGCCAGGCTAATGACCTTAGCCGAAGGTGATAGCGTGGCTTCGGCCACCTGGGTTTCCCGACAGGATGAAAATCTGCGAAATCAGCGTTAGCTCCCTTGAGGAAATACAAAATATCCCAACCGAATTTGAGTTTGGAATTGAGGAAGTAGGATTTCAAGTGAGATGATAGAGATTCTTCGAGAATTAGCTTTGAGTTTTGTCCCTCTGTTCTTCGCTATGGATGCCGTGGGAAATTTGCCTATCTTTCTGGCTTTGACGCAAGGGATAGAGCTTAAGCATCGTAGGCATGCTGCCAATGTGGCCACATTCACAGCCCTCGGTGTAGGTCTCGGATTCGTTGCTCTGGGCAAAGCTATCTTTTTGCTTTTAGGCATTGAAGTGTCTGATTTCTTAATGGCTGGTGGCATCATTTTGCTTATTTTGGCCGTCAGGTATTTAATCACTGGTAAGATTATGGAAACTGAGGATTTATCAGCCTCCGATATGGTGAGCGTAGTACCTCTAGGCACTCCTCTAGTTGTCGGGCCAGCGGTGCTTACGAGCTTGCTATTACTTGTTAGCAAATATCATATCGCCATTGTGCTGTTTTCCTTTACCCTTAATCTAGCCATACAGTGGGCGCTTTTCCGACAAGCTGACCGAATTGTGAATTTATTAGGACGTACCGGCGTGAACGCTGCGTCCAAAGTAGTCATGCTACTTCTAGCGGCTATTGCTGTGAAGATGATTCGCGAAGGCGTTTTGACCATTTTAGGCTGAGCCTGGGAGTCTGGGCCTATTGACATGTCCTTGATATGTAATATAGATTTAATGCAAGGAGGTGAATATGTTTTGCTCTAAATGTGGCGCGGAAAATCCTGATGGGGCTAAGTTTTGCTCCAAGTGTGGTGCTGAGCTTGGTGCCGTGGCCAAGCCATCTGAAGCTGCAGCTAAGCCCGAAACAGAGAGCAGCACAGGCATGTCCGCCAATGTGGCCGGGCTTCTTTGCTACGTGGCTGGGTGGATAACAGGAATAGTTTTCGTGGTTCTGGAGAAGAAGAGCAAGTTTGTTAAATTCCATGCCTGGCAGTCCATTATGGTCTTTGGGGTATTGACCGTGGTTCAGATTATTCTGTCCATCCTTTCTGCCATCGCAGTGTCTACCTTTTCGTTCGGGCTATGGCAGTTTGCACATGTTCTGAACATTATTGTCTGGGTGCTAACTGTGGGCCTGTGGATTGCTCTCATGCTTCTGGCATACCAGGGCAAGATGTGGAAAGTGCCTGGAGCAGGCAACTGGGCTGAGAAGCAAGCCAGCAAATAAAGTTTCTAAGGAGTCGGGGCCCCGAGCTTTATTGCCAAGTAATTTTTTGTTAAATTTTCCCGTCATTCCAAGGGAGCGAAGACCTCCTCTCCTCTTCAAAGGAGAGGTGTATTCGTTTCGCTAAGACAACCGATGAGTTGCTAGTAATCTAAACCCTAAAATGCTACTGACATGTGCTCAACACATCACATAGATTTGAGGTAAGGAGATGGAATATGTTTTGCTCCAAATGCGGCGCGGAAAATCCCGAGGAAGCCAACTTCTGTTACAAGTGCGGCACCGGACTTCGCGTCCATGTTGCAGCTAAGCCAGAAGCGGAGAGCAGCACAGGGCTATCCGCCAATGTAGCGGGCCTTCTTTGCTACCTGGCCGGGTGGATAACCGGAATAATTTTCGTGGTGCTAGAGAAGAAGAGTAACTTCGTCAAGTTCCATGCCTGGCAATCCATCATAACCTTCGGGATACTGGACGTGCTCCTGCTGATTTTGTTTCCGCTCAGTTTTGCCTCCATGCCTCTTATACCGTTAGGCGGGTCTGTATACATAGGGCTAATAAGCCTCATACCTCTAGCGATCATCGCTTCAATCGCTAGATTTGTGTTATGGATCATCCTTATGGTCCAGGCCGGAAGCGGTAAGATGTGGAAGTTGCCTGGAGTAGGCGACTGGGCTGAGAAACAGGCTAACAAATAGAGTTTTTTAGCGCTTGACGCCCGAGCCTGATAAATCAGGCAACCAGAGCAAGCTCTTTAGCCTCGCCAATGTAGAGTTTTACCCCAGCAAATTCTGTCTTCGTCATGTCATTGTACTATGCGCAACCGCTGCGTGTGTTGCCAAAAAATTGATATCTTACCTGTGCTCTAGCACAGAAATCTCCTTTGGGGATTGTGGGGAGGGGTGTATAATAAGAGCATATGGGTTCTGAGGTTTTTTACCGCAAGTGGCGGCCACAAACCTTAGGTGAGGTGCTGGGACAAGAGCCTGTGACTCAGACTCTGCGTCATGCCGTGGAGAGCAAAAAAATCGCTCATGCTTATCTTTTCTGTGGTCCACGAGGTACAGGCAAAACCAGCACAGCACGCATTTTAGCCAAAGCAGTCAACTGCCCCAATCAAGCCGGTGGCGAGCCCTGCAATGCCTGTGATATGTGCCATTCCATCACCGAGGGCAGGGCTTTAGATGTAATAGAGATAGATGCCGCCAGCAATCGGGGCATTGATGAAATCCGTAGCCTGAGGGAGAAGGCAAATTACGCCCCCAGCCTGGCTCGCTACAAGGTGTACATCATAGACGAAGTCCATATGCTTACCGAGGCGGCTTGCAATGCCTTGTTGAAGACATTAGAGGAGCCACCGCCTCACGTAATTTTTGTTTTAGCCACCACAGAAGCTCATAAAGTCATAGCCACCATAGTATCGAGATGTCAGCGGTTTAATTTCCATCGCTTGCGGCAAACTGAGATAGTGAATAAGCTCAAGCAAATATGCCAAAAGGAGGGGATTCACATCGAACCTGGTTCCTTAGAGCTTATTGCTCGTGCTGCCACCGGGAGCCTCAGAGACGCTGAAAATATTTTACAACAGATGATTGCTTACTATGGCAATAGAATTGAGCTTGAACAGGTCCAAGCGGAGCTGGGCACTGGCTGGGATTCGCGGGTCAGACAACTAACACGCTGTGTGGTCAATAGAGACATAGCTGGTGGGCTAAGAATCATAAATAGCCTCAATAGCGATGGTGTTGACCTTCGTCAGTTTAATCTGGGATTGGTGGAATACCTTCGAGGATTGTTGCTGGCTAAATCCCGATGCGAAGAGGCTCTGAATGTTACTAGCGAAGACTTAGCTGAGATGGGAAGCTTAGCGACCAATGCTACTATGGATTATTTGCTCAAGGCAGTTAAAGCTTTCTCCAGCATAGATTTTCGCAGCGATGATTACTCCGCCTTGCCTTTAGAATTAGCTTTACTGAGTTGTGCTTTGTCTCCACCTCCAGGACAAGAGCAGCTAACTACAACTAACCCCTCCCACTTGCCTACTCGCCGTGACACTTCGGCAGGCGAGCCAAAGCCTTGTGCGGCGGGCAGGTCGGAGGTAGCGGATCCCCACAGAGTCGGGACTGAGATAACTGAGCCCTCCAACAGAGTCGCGGCTGAGGTTCCTGTGGCAGTAGGGCCCGACATAGTCGCCACTGAGGTTGTAAGTGAAGTTCCTACAGCAGCGGAGCCCGACGAAGTCCCGACTGCGGTTCCCAGCGAAGGAATCCCTCAAGACATTGATTACCTCCGGAGCCGCTGGAAGGAGTTCATTAAATCCTTACGAGGAGAAGGTTCTAGTGGCAATTTAGATGCTTTCTTGCGTAGCGCCTGTGACCCTGTAGCTCTGGAGGATGATACACTGGTGCTGGGTTTCTATTACTCCTTTCATAAGGAGAAAATCGAAGACGCCAAATATCGACATCTGGTGGAGAAAAAGCTCAAGGAGGTCTTTGGTCGGCCCTATAAGATACGGTGTATTTTAGTTGATTCCAAAAGGGAAGGCCCGTCCCGAATGAGGACGCAAAACCCGGTAATTAAAGCTGCCCTGGAAATGGGAGCGAAGATTAAGGAGGAGTTGTAGTCCTGAGCGAAACCGAAGGAAGGAGATAAATGGATAAATCAATATTACGTCAAGCCCAGCAACTTCAGGCCAAGCTGGCCAAAGCCCAAGAAGAATTGGGAAAAATGACCGTGGAAGCTACCAGTGGCGGTGGGGCTGTCAAAGTGGTGCTTAATGGACACCAGAAGGTTCATTCTGTAGAGATATCTCCCGAAGTGGTGGAGAGTGGAGATGTTGAGTTACTGCAAGATTTGGTCATGACTGCCGTTAACGAGGCTATTACCAAGTCGCAGGAGCTTGTTAATAAACACCTCAGCAGTTTGACCGGCGGCCTCAACATACCGGGGTTACTTTAAAAAAGGTTGGGAGATTCTTCGCCCCGACTGGTCGGGACTCAGAATGACAATCAAGGTTAAGGGCTAAGAAAATGTCGGTTGTTGCTGAACCTATAGCGAGATTAATTGCGGAATTAAATAAGCTGCCAGGGATCGGGCCAAAAAGTGCTAAAAGACTGGCTTATCATCTCTTACGCAGCCCCGATGAAGAAGCTAGGGCTTTAGCCGAAGCGATTTTAACGCTGAAGGAAAAGATAAAACTTTGTTCGGTTTGTTTTAACAACACTGATTGTGACCCTTGCCGCATTTGTCAGGATAAAGAGCGTGACCATTCTAAAATTTGTGTTGTTGAGAAACCTTCGGATATCCTCCCTCTGGAGCAGACCGGGAAATATAACGGTGTTTATCATGTGCTTCACGGAACTATCAGCCCGACGCAAGGTATCGGACCTGAAGAGCTAAAGATAAAGGAGCTGCTGGCTCGTCTTAAAGATGGCACGGTAACCGAAGTGATTGTGGCAACCAATCCCAATGTAGAGAGCGAAACTATGGCTATGTATCTGCAACGAATTATCACGCCTCTCGGTATTCGCGTCACTCGGCTGGCTCGTGGCCTGCCTTTCGGTGCTGAGTTGGAATATGCTGATGACCTAACCCTGGGGCAGGCGCTGGAAAACAGGCGAGAATTCTGACAAGGTATCCATAGCTGTGCCTCAAAGATAAAGCCTCAAGGAACCAAAGCAATAGGCAAGCCTTTCCTAGAACTGAATGACCTTCCCGCTCATCAACTCGGCGTTACGGGCCCGTATGAGAAGACGCTTGACAGTGTCGAGAATGTGATATAATAAAACTAGAAGTTTGGGAAACTCGAGCTGCTATTTGTTCCTATGCGCCAATTGGGGTTGAGGAGCAAAAGTGACGAAATACTCGGGAGGAAAGATTACAAGAGGTGATGATCTCACACTCTTAGCTAGTCACCTGGCCACGACTAGCTAACAATGGAACCGACCTTAGAAAGGTCGGTTTGTGTTTTTAGGGAGGACGACACTTGCCAAACCGAAAGTTGTGCGATAGAGAGCTCGCCAGGCCTCCGGTCGGAGGCATAAGACAACTCAAACAATAAAAGGAGCGGAAAAGTGAAAGGGATGCTTAGTATCCTGTTTGCTCTGGTGCTGGTGGTGAGCCTGGGGCTGGTGATGACGACGCCAGTTCTGGCAGCTCGCACCATTCATGTGCCCGGTGACTATCCCACTATCCAGGCAGCCATTAATGCCGCCTCGGATGGCGACACCATCGTAGTGGCAGCGGGGCTGTATAGGGAGAATGTCAACATTAACAAGTCGCTGACCTTAGAGGGTGCCCAGGCCGGGGTTGACGCACGTAACCGCAGTGGCGCTGAAACCATCATTCAACCAAACGAGGGAACGGGGATAAGAATAATTACCGCTGCCGGTCGTGTCGTTGTCATTGACGGTTTGACCGTCCAGAACGCCGAGCACGGAATCGCAACTCCAGAGCCCACAATGGCCGCTGATATTACCGTCAAGAACGTACGCGTCTTAAACCCCAGTGAGTTCGGCATTAGCCCAACCTTCACCCTAACGACAACAGTCGAGTATTGCTATGTGGAAGGCGCGATACAAGCCATTAATGCCGGTGCCCTTGTGCCATTTCCTCCAACTGTGGCGACCTTCAGGAACAACGAAGTCGTTAACTCACAGTTTGGCATCACCGGGTACCTCAAGGATTCGCTTATTGAAGGCAACTTGATACGGAACTTTGCTAAGGAGGGCACAGGCATCAGCGGGCAGTTCCTTAACACCGAAATCAAGAATAACACAGTAAGTGGTTATAGCAAGGGCGCAGGTCTAACTTTCGAGTCGCACTACGGCCGCGACCTTTCTGAGAATGTGAGAGTGGAAGGCAATACTTTCACAGGGAATTCCCTCGGTATCTATGTGTTTAACACGCAGACCACGCTTACCGGCTTCACCATTAGTTTCAACAACATCGCCGGCAATTCCCGGTATGGCGTGTGGAACGAGGGAGGCGAGACGCTGGATGCCACCAAAAACTGGTGGGGCGATGCCAGCGGACCCAGTAGAGTCGGACACGGTGACGGTGATGGCGTCTCCACCAAGGTAATTTACTCGCCGTGGCTGGCTGCCGAGCCCGGCACTACACCGATGACCTGGGGCGTGGACACGACGGGTCTTGTCCAAGACGCCATTGATGTGGCATCCCCTGGCGACATCATCATAGCAGCGGAGGGGGAATACGAGGAAGACTTAAATATTGGCAAGTCCCTGACCCTCCAGTCAGCAGACGGGGCTTGGGTAACCACCATTATCGGCTCTGTCAGCATAGAACTGGATGCCGAGACAGTCTTCTTCGGTGGAGATGACGCTGGCTTCACCATCGATGCCAATGGTGGTGACTTTACCATATGGCTTTCCGTCAACAACAGAAGCGAGGCCACCATCAGTCACAATATCCTCACTGGCGCTACAGAGGGCATAACCACCCGGGGTGGTCTGTTGGACAACAGCACAGTACTTATCAACTTCAACAGCCTCGGTGGAAACGACGACTACGGCCTCTACGTCCAAGATGGCACTGTTACCGTTGACGCCACCAACAACTGGTGGGGCGATGCCAGCGGTCCCAGCGGTGGCGTGGCCGACCCTGTTACTGGCAGGCTTGCGGCTGGCACTGGAGTCGCTGTTTCGGAACATGTCCGTTTTGACCCCTGGCTGACGGCTTATCAATGTACCCTCACAATCTCCAGCACCGGTGGAGGGTCAGTAATCAAACCTGGCGAGGGGACTTTTTCCTATGACTCCGGAACGGTAGTTGAGTTGATAGCGATGCCAGATACCTTCTTTTATTCTTTCGACGAATGGACAGGCGATGTACGCGGCATCACCAATGTTAATTCTGCTGTGACCAACATCACCATAAACGGCGACTACTCCATTACTGCCAATTTCAAGGGTTTTTGGGAGTGCTTCATCGCTACCGCGGCCTATGGTACCGATACAGCCAAGGAAATAGATATCCTGAGGGAGTTTAGAGACGAGGTTCTGCTGCCTAACAGCTTGGGCATTAGGTTTGTAGCTCTCTATTATAAAATTAGCCCTCCCATAGCCAGACTCATCTCCCAACACGAGGCCCTAAGAACAATAGTGAGGGTGGGCTTTGTGGACCCAATTGTAAAAATATTAACTTGGAGCCATGATTTATGGTCACCGTGAGGCTCATGAGCGTAATAGCAACCTCGAGCACTAAGTGAGCGATAGGGAGAGTGAAGAGAAGAGGAAAAACAGAACAACATGTCGAAAATTTGCACGAATCTCTTAAATCTTAACAACATCTTAACAGATGAATGCTACTATAATTCATTGTTAACAGACGAGGATTCTGAAACAACCAAACTGCACCACGTCCTATGTGCTGATCAGAGGTGAGGAGCAAAAGTGGCAGAATGGCGGGAAAGACAGATTACGAGGAGCGATGAGGCGGCGTCTTTAGCCAGCTATAGGCGGCTAACGATAGGACCGACCTTCAAAAGGTCGGTCCTATGTTTTTAGGGAGGGTGATGTCTATGGAAGTGAAAATTGTGCGATAAACAAGGTGCTAGGCCTCCGGTCGAGAGGCGATAGGTAACAAAAAGCGATAAAAGGAGGAAAAGGTGAAAAAGATATTTGTTACGCTGTTTGCGTTGGTGCTGGTGGTGAGCCTGGGACTGGTGACAACGGCGCC